>JAZRTU010000023.1:0-2207 GCA_045652185.1 Eubacteriales bacterium
ACGTGGTTCGACGGCTATTGCCCCGGATTCATCGATGTGGAGGGTGTGACACATAGCCCCTATAACGGCAACTTCGATGCCCTCGAAGCATTTATCAAAATAGGTCACGAGGAAGGTATCGAGATTCACGCTTGGGTAGAAAATTTCTTCGTCGGCTACCTCAATAACGACGGAACGTTTTCAAACGATATTCTCAAAAAGTTTAAAAATCAACTCTTGCTCGATAAAGAAGGAAATAACTTCTATTATTATAACGAGCGCGCAACGTTCGTGTTCTTGAATCCGTTTGATAGAGCGTGCCGTGATTATATATTAAGAATATATGAAGAATTAATAGGAAAATACGACCTCGACGGAATCCACCTCGATTATATCCGATTCCCCGAGCTTAACTACGGAAAGAATGACTACGGCTATAACGCCGATATAATCGATGCGTTCAAAAAAGAAACGGGCATAACCCAAGACCCGAGAACGTTTGCCGACGGAACGGCAAACGATAAGAAGTGGGATGAGTTCAGAGCAAATATAATCACAACGTTCGTAAAAGAAGTCTTTGACGTCGTTTGTAACAATAAACCTGAAATGCTCATCACTTGCGCAACGTATCCCGATATGGCAAACGCGAAGAAAACAATAGCCCAAGATGTTGAAACGTGGGTGAAAAACGGCTATATCGACGAGGTCTTCTCAATGACCTATAGCGGCGATAATACCTATGTGTATAATAACGCAAAACAGTATGCGTCTATCTGTAACGGAAAGAGCTTCTATTCAACCGGACTTGCCGCTTTTATGGATACGACGAACGAAAACTTTGCCTATCAGCTCCCAAGCGTAAAACAAGCGGGCGCAACGGGAATAGCCGTGTTCGCTTTGGCTAATATCAACCCGAATAATTACCAAAACGAAATAATACTCGGCGCCTTCCGTGATAGCTCGACCCAACTCTATAAATACGGCGATACCGTAAAAGCAAAGTTCCGAGAAATAGAAAATAAACTCAATTGGTCGCTTTCTTTCTACGAGTATATTACCGAGTCTGACATCAGCGCGATCATCTCCGAAATGGAAAAGATAAAAACTGACGTGACGAAGGATTCGACGGTGAATGAGAAAATAAAATATTGTGAAGATACAATAAAATCACTCAACTCGCTGAAAATATATGTAACCGAAAAATGCGGCAATAACGCCGAAACCAACTCAATACTTGCGGAAATAGACGAGCTTATCTACGTTCTCACGATCTGCTCCGATAGAGTGACCGCAAAAAATAACAGAGGTTAAAAATGAAACGATTATTAATTCTTTTACTGTCAGCAATAATGATTCTGACTGCAGTATCGGTCGTTAATGCCGATACGTCTGAAAGCTTTGAAGAAAACCCCTTAAAAGGAAAGAAGGTCCTCTTCGTAGGCGACTCGATCTGCGAGGGATGGTGCGAGTGGAACGATCCCACCTATGGCAGTAAAGTGGGGTGGGCAGGTAGAATAATAGCTGATTACGAAATGACGGGTGTCAATAAAAGTCTCGGCGGCGCGTCTATCTCAAATTGCCGAAAAGATAATACCGTAATAAACCAGCTAAAGAAAATGGAAGGGGCAACTTTCGACCTCATCATCCTTCAAGGCGGTGTTAACGACGCTTGGGATTCTTGTTCCGTCGGACGAATAAGCGAAACAAATTTCGATGGACCCTATAATAATGTAACCTTTGCGGGCGGTCTTGAGGAAACGATAAAATATGCAAAGGAGACCTTCCCAAATGCAAAGCTCGCATATATAATTACTTTTTCAATGCCGAAAGCAAGCTACGGCTACATAAGCAATATGACGGGCTATGTCAATATGACAAAAAGAGTATGCGATAAATGGGAAGTTCCTTACCTCGATCTCTATAATGATGAGGACCTCAATAAAAACCAATTGAAAACCGATACGACCGAATGTCTCCCCGACTATATCCATCCGAACTCCAAAGGCTATAATATCCTCGCTCCGATAATAGGCGAATGGATGAAAACACTCTATTCTCCTACCCCCGAGGAGTCGGAAGAGGAGTCCATCGAGATATCGCTCGATGAATCAACAGTATCAGCCACATCGTCAGATGATTCTTCAACTAACGACAATGATACGAAGAATAATATTCCCGCAATAGCGATCGCTTCAGTAGCAATAGTTGCCTTAGCTGTCGTAATAGTA
>JAZRTU010000024.1:0-18942 GCA_045652185.1 Eubacteriales bacterium
TCCATCACCACCGCAAAGGAAAACGCATAAGACAAATATAAGTTTTGAACAAAGCTTGAAAGTTCATTTTACAGCAGTAATGGTTAACATATCGAAAGGAGATAAAATGATTTTATATCGACCCGTAGGAGAGAAAGAAAAGGAGTTAATCGAAGAAAGCGGTTACACAAAATTTCCACCAAGACTTGATTGGCAACCAATTTTTTATCCCGTTTTGAATCAACGCTATGCCGAAGAAATAGCCCAAAAATGGAACACAAAAGATTCTGACTCGGGCTACAAGGGATATGTAACTCGATTTGAAGTTGATGATGATTATATTTCTGCATATGAGGCGCAAACCGTTGGAGCCTCTTATCATCAAGAACTTTGGATACCTGCAGAAGAGCTTGAAAATTTCAACAGTCATATTATCGGGAAAATTGAAATAGTCAAGATTCTTTTGTAACTCCAAATATACCTTTTGCTCTCTTGACCCACATCGAAAGTGTCGTTTATCTGACGCGGTCAGCCAAAGCGACGTGATATAGAACGCCGTTGATTCCGCGTTAGCGGACAAAGGAGATTATTATGAACACAAACGAAATATTCCAAACCGGCTGTTGGATCTATGCCGATTGCACAGAGTCCGACGACCAATATACAGAATATATTGCTACGATAAATAAACCGACCGATGAAGCAACGCTCTATCTCTCGTGCGATACCGACTATACGGTCTTTATAAACGGAAGCTACGTAGCGTCGAACCAATACGGTGACTTCGAGCATTATAAAATATACGACACGATAAACGTCACTCCGTTTCTTCGCGAGCCCGTGAACGAAATGAAAATATTGCTCTATTATTGCGGTGTCAATACCCAACGCTATAGAAGTGCGCAGGCAGGACTTATTTATGAGATCACCGAAAACGGCAAGACTATTGCATCGAGCGGACAAAATACGCTCTCACGCCTAAGCCCGACGTATATTAGCGGCAGAAAGGTGTTCGTCAGCACACAGCTCGGATTTACGTTCGCCTATGACTCCACAAAGGAGAACGAGGACGGATACCGCGAGTCGAAGATCGTCGAAAAGACCGTAAATTTCTCCCCTCGCCCGATAGAAAAGCAAAAGGTGCTCTCGCCAAAAATAATGCAGTCGGTGAAAATGATAGCTGAAAACACGTATCTGATCGACCTCGGAGAAGAGACCGTCGGCTTTTGCAAGCTGCACCTATATTCCAATACCACCCAAAAGCTGAAAATAGCATACGGCGAAAGCCTTGATAACGGAAGGGTGCGCGAAAAAATACATAACAGAAATTTCTTCGTCGAATATATCGCAAAGGTAGGCGAAAACGACTTTTGCGACTATATGCTCCGCCTCAGCGCAAGATACCTCGAGGTAACAGCGGAAGAATCGATTGATATAAAGTATATCGGCATCGTCCCGCAGGTGTATGAAACAAAAACGGCCGAAAAAACAATAGATAATAAGCTTGATAGCGATATATACGATATCTGTGTCAATACGCTGAAGCTCTGTATGATGGAGCACTATGTCGATACACCCTGGCGTGAGCAGTGCCTCTATGCGTTCGATTCGCGTAACCAAATGCTTAGCGGCTACCTCGCGTTCGAAAACGGGAACCGCGACTATGCAAGAGCGAACTTGAAGCTCATCGGTGAGGATAAGCGTGACGACGGTCTTCTTTCGATATGTTATCCTTGCGGAACGGAGCTTGCGATACCGTCGTTTTCACTCTACTATATCTTGGCAATGAACGAGTATGTGAAATATACGGGTGATGGCACGCTTGCGAACGAATACAGAGAGAAAATGGAGTCTGTGCTCGACGAGTTTTTAAAAAACACGAAAAACGGACTCGTCGCAAAATTCTCGGGAAATGAGATGTGGAACTTCTACGATTGGTCGGAGCACCTCGAGGGAAGTCTGCACAGAAGCGAAGCGCCGGAGTGTGACCTCGTGATAAATTGCCTTTTCGTGATGGCGCTCGACTCATTTGCGGAAATGTTCGGAAGCGATAAATATAAGAATATCGCAGATGAAATAAGACACCGCATCACCGAGGCGTTTGCGGACGAGAGCGGAATGCTGACACTCCATAAAGGCAAACGAGAGTATACGACACTCGGCAACTCGCTTGCCGTGCTTTGCGGTGCAGTCGGCGGTGAGCACGCGAAAGCGGTGTGTGACCATATCGTCAGCGGTAATACGACACCGTCGTCGCTCAGCATGAACGTCTGGAAATACGATGCACTGATGAAAACGGACGAGAAAAAATATCGCGAATACATCTTGACGGAAATAAGAAATAGTTATAAAATAATGCTTGATAACGGATCAACAACAGTGTGGGAAACGCTCGACGGCTCGAAAGCTTTCGGAAACGCAGGCAGCCTTTGCCACGGCTGGAGCGCCGTGCCGATATACGTGTACCATAGATTAGGGATAGCGAGGTAGTGTATGATAACAATAAAAAAACTCACAAGCCTCGATGTTGACGATGCGAATATCCCCAACGAGCCGTTTACCGTTTGGGGACGGATGACACCGATTTTCGACGGCGAAAGCTGGAGCAGCAAGCTCATCGTCTTCAACGAAAGCTACGAAATGTGCTTCCCCGACTTTCACTATGAGATAACCGACGATTCGACGTTTTTCGGTGCATATGATGAAAATAAATGTGTCGGACTTGCAGTCTTGAGAGACGATATGTTTTCATATCTCTGCCTTGACGACTTGAAGGTCTGCCGTGAATATCGAAAAAAAGGGATCGGTCGAATGCTCATTAATGCTTGTATGAGCGAGGCGGAGTTGAGAGGGAAAACGGGAGTGTATGCAATAGCCCAAGATAATAACCTCAGCGCGTGTCTGTTCTATCAGCAGTGCGGATTTGAGATAGGCGGATTTGATAATCGAAGTTACAGAGGAACGAACCAATCGGAAAAATCGAATATATTCTTCTACCGCGACGTTCGTTAGCTTTTTAAAGAGAAAGGAAAACAAAATGAAAGAAAAAAGGTATAATTGGAAGATATGGTTTATGATCATATTATTTGGCAGCGTTCTTCTGCTTGCGGCACGAGTGGTATATATGCTGGCAACAAATCAAGTCGTCTATGAATCAAACTTGCCTGTGCCTTTCGCAATGAGATTGATTTTGTGTTTTATGATCATTCTTGTTTGCAGTACGTATGCGTATACCGCTGTGATGCTTTTGTGGAAGGTGTTAAAGCGAAACAGCGTTGCTTTTACATTCGATAATAACGGATTGCACGATCCGTTGATAATAGTAAACGTTCTTGCATTTGTTTTCACGGCAAGAATAAAATATATCCCTTGGAGCTCGGTGACCTATATAGATGAGGAAAATGGTAATTTGTATATAAGAGTGAAAAAAAGCGAGATCACAGCGGGCTTTTTCGGAAGACTTTTAATTTGGATATGCGGATATCATTTCAACAGCTATATGCTAAAAGAAAAATTAACCTCCGATGATATAAAAAATATAAGATCATATATCTCGAAAAACTCAAAACATATAAATAACAAATAAAAAACAATCGTTTTTTCTCAAAAGAAAGGACAACCAAAATGAACAAAAAGTTGATACTGTTTTCAATCGACGGACTTCGTCCCGATGGAGCGAAGGCTTGCGGAAGCGAGTCCCTTGGGAAGCTTATGAAGATGTCGACCTACACGTTTAGCGCAAAAACGGTGATGCCGTCAATAACGCTGCCGTGCCATATGTCGCTTTTCTACGGAGTCGAGCCAACGCGCCACGGGATACTTTCAAACACCTTTGTTCCGCAGGTGCATACGATAAAGGGTATCTTTGAAAAAACCGCGGCACTCGGAAAAACGAATGCAATATTCTACGGTTAGGAACCGCTTCGTGACGTCGCACCCGCAGGAACTTGCAGATATGCGACCTATATCAATGCATATACAGACGAAAGTGTCGATACTCTCCTGACCGATAAGGCGATCGAGCTGATAGCGGAGAAGAAGCCCGACTTCGTGTTCCTTTACCAAGTCGATACCGACGAAAAGGGCGGTCACGACAATGGATGGATGAGCGAGGGCTATCTGAAAAGAGCGAAAACAGCGCTTGTCAATGCGCTTCGCGTAATAGAAACGTTTGGTGATGAATATTCATATATAATCACAGCCGACCACGGCGGCCACGACAGAATGCACGGCTCGCCACTCCCCGAGGATACAACGATCCCGATGTTCTTCATCGGCGATGATTTTGAAAAAGGAAAAGAGATAGACGGCGTTTCGATAACCGATATCGCTCCTACAGTTGCAAAAATAATGGGCTTTGCTCCCGAGAAGGAATGGGAAGGAAGCTCGGTTTGTAATAAATAAGCGTATGTTTTGAGGTGAACGCCAATGAATAACGAAATAAAAGCCATAATCACCGACCTTGACAGAACACTTTTGCACACGGATAAAAGCATTTCCGAAAGGACAAAAAACGCCCTTGCGAAATGCCGCGAAAAAGGGATGTTGATAATGGCTGCGACGGCGAGACCGCCGAGAGATATTTTACAGTTTGAAGAAATGATCGAGTTCGATGCGGTGGTGTCCGCCAACGGCGCCGTCGTACGTTTGCCCGATAAAACGCTGACCTTTGCAATACCGAAGGAAAGCGGAGAAAAAACAATAATGGAGGTGTTAAAATATCCCGATGTGTTTTTATCGGTTGAAATGAGTGACGGAATATATTCGAATAGAGATATTCCCGAATGGAAGCCCGTAGTCTACGACGGATTTCCGACTCTTCCTTCGGATAATGAGTTGATAAAAATTCTGATAAGCAGCGAAGAAAAACCACTCTACAACAATATTGAAAAATCACTCACCGATGATGTTTATTATACTATCGCCAAAGGTTCATTGATACAGGTAATGAAAAAAGGCGCGACGAAATGGAACGGAGTTAAAACTACTTTGGAGCATTTCGGTGTGTCGCCGAGCGAAGCAGTGTATTTTGGTGATGATAACGACGATATCGAGCCGATTAAAAATTGCGGTTTCGGAATAGCAATGAAAAACTCTATTCCGGCTGTCATTGCTTGTGCCGATGAGATAACCGAAACGAACGATCTCGATGGTGTCGCAAAATTTATTGAAGATAAAATTTTATTTTCCCACAATTAAGATAGTATTTTAGCTTAAAAAGGGATTTTGCCATATCCCATTTGTATAGCGATATATTACCTTGGATTTAACCTTATCGCATATTTGATATTAATTGCAGTGATAGGATTAAAATGCTTAGGAAAAAAATAAAAAGGACTAAGAAATTATGGAACTGTTAAAGTATTTATTCACAGTAGTACCCACCCCGAAAATGTTCGGGATATATCATATAATTTGTATCGTGTTGATGTTTGCTGTTACGTTCTTGATATGCAAGACGCATAAAGAAGGCGACACCAACCGCGTCAGAAGGTTTGTTTTTTGGACAGCAGCAATAGTAATAGTTTGTGAGCTCTATAAACAATTCTATTTCTCACATAGTATAGTTGACGGAAAACTCGTTTTCGATTATCGTTGGTTCGATTTTCCGTTCCAATTCTGCTCGCTTCCAATGTACGTAGGTTTGTTGTCGAGATTTGTTAAAAAAGACGGAAAGGTTTATAACTCTCTGCTTTCGTTTCTTGCTACATATGCCATTTTCGGCGGTACAACGGTAATGGTTTATCCCGTCCAAGTATTTATCGGTAATGTCGGTGTTAATATTCAAACAATGGTTTGTCACGCATCAATGATAGTTATCGGAATATATCTCTATTATTCGGGTGTGGTAAAAGCGGAATTCAAAACACTTTTGAAAGCAATGCCCGTTTTTGCGGTGTCTATGGTAATGGCGATCGTGATGAACCACGTCGGAAACGGACTTGGACTCAACGAAGGCGATGCGTTCAATATGTTCTATATCAGTCCATTCTGTCCACCAAACCTTCCCATATATTCAATGCTTCAACCGATATTACCATATCCCGTATGTCTTGTTATATACTTTGTCGGATTTACACTTATTGCAGGATTGATCTTGAGCATCGCGATCGGTATCAAAAAAATATCCGCGAAAATAAAGGGAAAAAAGGTGTAAAATGTCAAAACCGAAAAAAAGTGGCCCTGCAATATTTATGTATTGCGTGATAGCGCTTGGCGTTTTGGTATCTGCCGTTTGCTTGTCGTTGTATTATGCCGATATTACCAAAAGCGGGATCGTGCTTTGGACGGGTATAACGGCATTCACGATAATATATCATTTTTGGGGAAGACTAATACTCGGAAATATAACGAAGCTTTTCCCGATACACTATTCGCAGGTGTGGTTTCGCGAGCATCGCTTTGAGAAAAATCTATATAAACTTTTGCGTGTTCAAAAGTGGAAGGATAAGGTGTTGACCTATAACCCCGAACTTTTCGATATGAATTCGCGTTCTCTTGACGATATAGCGATAACGATGGCAAAGGTAGAGGTGGATCATTGGGTCAACGAGCTTCTTTCGCTCACAACGCTTCTTTTCCCGCTTTTGTGGGGGCAGTGGTGGCTTTTCATCCTTCAAGCCGCCTTGGCAATGGCGTTTGACGGACAATTCATCGTCGTCCAACGCTTCAACCGCCCGAAAGCGATCCGCATTTTGAAGCATAGAGAAAAAGTAAATGCAACTTAAAAACGCATTGACAAAATGATTTTTTGGTTGTATAATGTAAAAAAATAACAAAGCAGAGTAGAGATCTATGCGTTAAGTGCCGTGCGGACGGGGAGTTGCCGTGCGGACGAAAAGTTGTCTTGCGGTTTAGGTCTCGCATCCCGCTGCTACATACATAGGTATCTCCTATGCTTGTAGCGAATACAGTTAGGAGGTATTTTTTTATGCAAAAAAGAGAGAAGACGAGAAAACTAATCGCTCGAATAGTTTTCGATGCGATGATGATCGCCGTCTATGTTGTACTCGCAAGGTTTTTGGTTATCCCAACACCGATCGTTGAGATATCTATCGTTAGTGTTCCGATACTTCTTTCAGCGAAGCTTTTCAGCATCGGCGATGTTATCGCTATAGCAACGATAGGAAGTTTCCTCGAACAAGCGGTTTCACCCTACGGAGTTGGGCCTACAACACCGCTTTGGATGGCGCCGATAATTCTGATGGGTGCTTTCGCAGGCGTGGCGTTCTATTTAACTCGCAACTCCAAAAGCAAACTTACGATGTTCATAATTATCATCATCGCGGAGCTTATCTTGACATTGGGTAACACTGTGGTTCTTATGATAACGGGTTACGTTGTCTTCGAGCTGTCTTTCGATTGGCTCATCGGACTTGCCGTTCCGAGACTCATCAATAGCGGTTTCAGAATGGCGATATCCTGTATCTTGCTTCCGATCCTTTTGCCGCCACTAAGAAAAATTTTAAAATAATACTTGTTTTGCTCGGTCAAGTTGACCGAGCAAAATTTTTTTCAAAGTTTTTTGTTCGTTTTGTCAAAAAACCACTTATAATTTTGGTCAATATGGAGAAAAGGCAAGACTTCGTTGACTTTTTTAGAAAGTAGGTTTATAATGTGAAAAAGGATATTTCAAATATAGGAGAATTTGTAATGAAAAGAATATCAGTTTCTTTAATAGCGCTCGTTCTGTCGCTTATTATGCTTCTTTGCGCGTGTACACCTGTCGCAAACGATACGTCGTCAAAGGAGATGAGCGAGAACAATAGCCAAACAGTTTCAGAAGAAAGCACAACTGAAGAAAGTGAAGCTGAGGAGAGCAGAGTTATGATAACTATAAAGGATAGCGCAGATTATAAAAACGTTGCGCTCGAAAAGTCATATAAGAGAACATCATTATATCCTAATGACAATTCACCGTCATATCCCGACACAAGTAATAAGGAGATGACCGACGGGAAAATACCAACTACATCAGCGAGCTATTCCGATGGCGCATATGCGGGATTTAATAAGAATTCCGAAGATTACGTTCTCAACGGATATTCAGCTGTAACTGTTGACTTAGGTGAGCTTTATTATCTTGATAAATTCGTTTCATATACAGGCAGTGATGCCTTCACAAGTGTCGGTATCAGTGCACCTTCAATGGTCATGGTCTATGTTTCGGAGGACGGTGTTGCTTGGAATAAGCTCGGCGAGAGCGAATATGAATGCGAAGACGGTTCAAAGCTTGGAAAATTCGTTTTGGAAACGGAATATGCCGTGAGCGGACAATACGTACAATACCGTTTTGTCGGCAACCTCAACTGGATGATGATAGCCGAGGTTGAAGCTTACGGTATCAAAGGCGAGGAGTCGATCCCGTTCTATAAAACGGAAAACGAGATATCGTTCTTGTTTATCGGTAATAGCACAACGTATTACTTTAATATCCCCTATGAGTTTTTGAAAATTACCGAGTCCGCAGGTGTTAATACCGATGTAACACTCTGCACGTATGGAGGTGCATACCTTTCTCAGTTTGCAGATAGCACTACGACAATGGGTAAATTGTTAAAAGAAAAACTTGCCGCGACGAAATATGATTTCATTGTTTTGCAGGATAACGGTAACGCCGATTATTCCGATTCGAAGCCTGCAATGGATAAATTGATCCCGATGGTCGAGAAAAACGGTGCGAAACCCGTTCTCTATAAACGCTATTCATCTAATGACGATCCTGCGCAAAGACCGGCAAGCGCACTCCGCCATCATAAAAACTATACTCAACTCGCCGAAGATTTTAATATCGATATGAACGCCCCCGTTGCCGATGCATTCCTTATCTGCAACCAAAAATATCCGTCTATCAACCTTTATCATACCGATAACTCTCACCATAGCGCAGTAGGTGCATACCTCTCTGCGTGTGTAATGGCGATGACATTCCTTGATATCGATGAGGCTGATATCACCTATAATGCAAACTTGGATCCTGACGTTGCCGCAAAATTGAGAGAATGTGCGCGCATCGCTTGTGAAACAGGTTACGATTTCCCGGAAACTAAATAAAAATTTAAAAGAGAGTTTACTAACAGTAAACTCTCTTTGTTTATTTCAATAATCTGTAAATAGTGCTCTCGCAACCGAGGTGTCTTATCAGCACCTCAACCTCGTCGCGAGCCTCTTTTTTTGTTTTTTCCGGGATAGCAGTCTTTACGGCACGAATCAGTACGTTTTTTGGTGTGTGGCTCATATCAACGAATTCCAACACCTTCGTGCTGTAGCCTTTCGTAATCAACATATTTGCTCGAATAGCATCAGTAAATAGCGCCGCCGCGCGCTCTTTAATAAGCCCGTAGCGCTCGAGTATCTTTATCTCGCTTGCTTCCATATTGGAGCATACCTCGTGTTGACAGCAAGGAACAGACATAATGAGCTTTGCGCCCCAGTTTACCGCATTATAAAGCGCAAAATCAGTCGCCGTGTCACAAGCATGGAGTGTCACAACGATGTCGGGCGACTCCGACGGAGTATATCCGTTGATATCGCCAACCTCAAAACGAAGGTCGGTGTATCCGTATCGCATTGCCGCCGTGTTGCAGTTTTCAATTACGTCACGTTTCAGGTCAAGCCCTGTGATGTGTACGTTGTAGCCGAGTATCTCGTGGAGATAATAATATACGATAAACGTCAAATAAGATTTTCCGCAACCGAAATCGATGATGTTTAATTGCTTTTCCTTTGGAAATCGCCCGAGCTCATCGCAAAACAATTCAAGAAAACGATTGATCTGACGATATTTGTCGTGCATCGTCGAAACTATCTTGCCCTCACGGGTGAAAATACCCATATCAACAAGCGGAGCGACGACCGTTCCCTCGGGGATGAGATAGTTTTTTTCTCTGTTGTGTGTTTTTTGAACGGTGCTCCCAACGGCAGAAGCAGATGAACGTGTCAAAACGCGCCCGCTTTTTGTGATTCTGATAGAATATTCCTTCGAATCGTCCCAAAAAACAAGACTGCGGAATTCATTTCCCAAGATATCTGAAAGATACCCGCGAAGCTCGTCTTCGGGAATGTTTTTGTGGATATCCTTTTTGTTCTCGTTACGAGTGATCCTATATTGATCTTTCCATTTTGTGATGTTGATCTTTTTTATCTGTGATGTCTTGTCGATCGGTTCGCTGAGAACGCATTTTGTTACGCCGGATGTAACGTTTTCGAGAAATTTTTCTTTCATAATGATCTCCGATCAAAATAGATTGAATTGAATGGCGCCGATGATGTAAAGTACGATAAGAAAAATGAAGTTCATTCCTGTGAACATCAAAAGATAACGCTTCGTGCCTTTTGGATCTCGCTTAGTGTATTCGCGAAACGTGATAAGACTTGCGAGTGACGATATGAGAGTTCCAACGCCGCCAATGTTAACACCAACGAGAAGTTGAGGGTAGTTTTCCGTAAATTGCGAAAGCAACACGGCAGAAGGAACGTTACTGATGAATTGGCAAGAGAGCGCCGAAACGAGAAGTGTGTTTTTCTCGAGTATCACGCTGAAGAAGTCGCGAACCGCATCGATGCGGCTCATGTTTCCCGAGAACACGAAGAAAGCGCAAAACGTTAAAAGAAGCGGATAGTCGACGGACTTTAAAGCATCTCTGTCAACGAACATCAAAACAAACGGAACGATGATAAGTCCGAGAATATAGGGGACGATACGGAATACGATAAGTATTGAGAAAAGGAACAATAAGAGATATAAAGCAACCTTCTTTGGCGACTTGAAATGCACTTCTTCGTCGATGATCAGTTCTTCTTTTTTCACGATAAGACAACAAATGGTTATCATCAAAACGGCAACACCAAACGGGAAGACCATAATTTTCATAAACTCGACGTTTGGAATGTTGAACTTTGAATAAAGAAAAAGGTTTTGCGGGTTTCCAAACGGGGTAAGCATACCGCCGAGGTTGGCGGCAATATTTTGGAGAATGAACGTATACGCCATAAGGTGCTTTTTGTTCGTTGCTTCAAGAATATAATAGCCGAGCGGTAAGAAGGTAATAAGCGCCATATCGTTTGCAATGATCATCGAGCCGATGAATGTGATATATATGAGCGCAAGAGTGACAGTTCGAGTGTTTCCGCAAAGCAAAATGAGCTTCTTTGCAAGTATATAGAAAAAATCAACACCCTTGAGCGCGCAAATGACCGCGAGCGTGCAGAAAAGACAACTTAGCGTTCGCATGTCGAAATATCCCAAATAATTGCTGTCGGGCGGAATGATGAAGCCCGTAACGAATGCCGCAATGATAGCAACCGTTAAAACAACGTTACCTTTTATAACTTTTTTAATTTTTGTCATAATGCTCTCCGAAAGAAAAAATTTATGCTCACAAAACTTAATTATATCATTAATAAGAAGTGAAATCAACGATTTTTTTAATAAATATATTTTTGATAATAATAATCTGTTTGTATAAAAAAATAAAAACGAGAGGGAAACTCTCGTTTTTCGTCTATTTAGCTGTAATAAAAATATCCCAGGGTGGAATATAGTCCACCTTTCGAAGATATAGCTTGTATTTGGGATAGTAGTATAGAAGAAGCCGTCCGAGATCATAAATATCGCCTGCTCGGTGATATACCGCAACGGATATTTCGGGGTGATAGTCACATATAGTGTTGACCGCACCGTAAAGCACCTCTTTGTCCAGTCCCTCGGCGTCAATTTTTATCGCGCCAATGGGTTCGTCGATGCTGTCGATCGTCTTCACATCGATCTCGCATTCACCTTCACCAAGATGTGAGTTCATACTGCCCTCATTCGAAAAACGCATTTTTCCGCATTTTTCTCCAACAGCAGAATTAATGGGAAAGACGTTTTGGATATGCGAGGTGTTTATGACCATCTTTTTGTAATTCTTTAAATCCGGTTCAAACGCGAATATCTTGCTATACGAAAAACCTGTTTCGATAAAATCCAAAACCGTATCGCCATCATAAGCTCCAACGTCAACGTAAGCCTTTCCGTTTGAGTCAACGGGAAGACGACATCCTTTCACTTTGAAAAGGTACGAAATATCACCCGTAACGTTATATTCCAAAATCGAAAGAAAAACTTTTCTCGATTCATCATCGGCGAATTTATCATATATGTATGAAAACCTGTCGATGTTTTTTAGAATATATTCTTTGTCGCAGATCTCATCACCCGCAACGGCAATATTGGGTGATATCAACATGTGCCTTTTTGAAAATTCAAACGCCAGTTCTGTCAATTCTCCTCGTAAAGCAAAGCAAAGCACTGCGACGAAATCACCGAATTTTTCTGTTACCTCGCGTTCGCTCAACACCTTGTTTCCGAGAAATGTCTGCCCTCGCAAAAATTCGTCGCTCGCCATAACGCCGCTTATCTTTATTCCGCGGCTGTCGAGAACCGAAAATATCTTTTCCGCTCCGTCGCCCATACCGTATAGCACGATCGGTCGTGTTTCGGTGCGAAGACGATCCGACCAACTGACAAGTGAACTCAAATAGCCGTAAAGCTCACTGCTATGCACGGCCGCATTTCCTCATAAACTCTTCAACCGTTTCGAGAACAGGGAGTGCGGGAGCCGCGCCGCGTTTCGTCGTTGTCAAAGCGCCGACCGCATTGGCAAAATTACAAGCATCAGAGATATTTCTTCCGTTACTCATATATCTGTATGTCAAAGCTGAGGTGAACGCATCGCCTGCAGCAGTCGTATCAATCGCATCAACGTCATACGGCATTGCGAAATCGCAATATTTTCCATCGTAGATAAAGCAGCCTCTTTCGCCAAGCTTTAAAACGACGTACTTCATCTCCGCGCGATTGAAAAGCGCCGATGAAGCGCGCAAGCACGATTCAACGTCGGCGGGACGAATTCCTGTCAAGATCTCGGTCTCTGTCTCGTTCGGAGATAATATTTCTATTTTTTCGAGCTTTTCGAGCGGATAATCACTTCTCGCGGGACCGGCATCAACAAACAACGGTATGTCCAACGCCTTTGCTTTCTGTGCTGTATGAATGACGATATCCTCGCCTATTTCAAATTGAGTCAAGATAGCGTCGGGAATAGCCTCGACAGCATCATCAACGTCGCGTTCGCAAAGCTTCATGTTTGCGCCCGGATATACGATGATTCTGTTGTGCCCGTTTTTTTCGACCATTACGACAGCAAGCCCGGTTTGTGTGTTTGTATCAAGTGTAATAAAGCGCGGGTCAATGTTGCAATCGGTATAAAGCTTACGAAGTCTTTGCCCATGGTTGTCATTCCCGACACGGGTACAAAACAGCACGTCGGCACCCAAAAGTGCAGCTGCAACCGCAGAGTTTGCGCCTTTTCCGCCTGCAGCGTATGTATAATTTTCATATGAAAGCATTGTTTCGCCAACCGACGGCAAACGATCACAGTTCATAATAAAATCCATGTTGGCACTGCCAACGACCAAAATGCGTTTTGTTTCCATAAACTTCATCCTTTCTTTTTGCGTCTATTTACGTTATTATAATACATTTTATCACATTTTGAAAAGTAATACAAGTATTTTTTCCTTGTGAGCTGTTTATTTTTTCAAATCTCTTGATTTATTTTAATATGTGTTCTATAATATATAATGAATATATATGGTTTTAAGGAGAAATACCGTTGAAAAAATTACTTGGATTTTTTAAAAAGAATATTCGCTTGATACTAAAATATTTTGTAACGCAAATAGCAATATCGGCACTGTCTCTCGTGCTTACTCTTTCAGTGAAGGTTTTTGCTATCAGCCATTTCGATAGTGATACTACAGGTGCTATACTTGCGAGTATAGTATGTATAACGATCTTCGCTTTTGTTTCACACGATTTCTTTTGGCAAGAGGGCGCAAAGGATAGAATAAAAGTTGATGGCGGCAGAATAAAGAGAGATAATTTTAAAGGCGCAAAAATAGCTGCTTGTTCGCTTACACCTGTTATTATTTTGACCGTTATCGCTACGATAACGTATACTATCGGTATCTTGACTGAAAATGAGATTGCGGCAAGTATATATATCATCAGCGCGACACCGCTCTACTATTTTCTCGAAGGAATGTATTACGGCTTTGCAACCGTCTTTAACCAAACCCTTTATTTGCCGATCGTTCTTATCGGAGAGGTTATTGTTTCGATCCTGATACCTGCAATTTCTTATCGTGTCGGACTTACGAATAAAACACTTCGTTCATATTTTGGGCTTGGCTCACTCGATATTCCCGAAAAGAAAGAGAAAAAATAAGTATATATTTTTGAATTTGAACATATATCTTTACCGAAATACTCTCGGGAGATATGTGTATGTCGAATTTTGATATTGAAAGCAACAGAATAACGAAGCGTAATTTTGTAATAGTTGTAATAGTGTTTGCCATTTTGACCGTCTTTTTTTGCCTCGCCGCTATATTCTCGTCGTTTGGATATAAGCAATCGTTGTTTGCGTCGAAGGATCAGGTGATCGAGAAGAAAAAAAGAATAACCGTTGTCATTGATGCAGGGCACGGCGGAGAGGATTCAGGTGCAGTTGCAAACGACCTTTTTGAAAAGGAATTGAACCTGACTATTGCCGAGAAGCTCAGAGATATGTTGTCGTTTTGCGACGTTGACGTCGTTATGACTCGCACTGACGACAGAATGCTTTGCGGAGATGTAACGACCAAAAAGAAGCTCCAAGATCTTCTTGAACGTGTGAATATCGCAAGAGCATACGAAAATTGCATTTTCGTCAGCATTCATATGAATAAGTTCCCGCTTGAATCGTGTCACGGTCTCCAAGTTTTTTATTCTGAGAACAACGAAAAGAGCAAGACTTTAGCGACAAAAATACGCGAATATGCATTGATGACCGACGAAACGAACGCAAGGGTCATAAAGCCTGCGGGAAAGAACATATACGTTCTCGATCGTTTGGAATGTCCCGCCGTTTTGGTTGAGTGTTGCTTTTTGTCTAACCAATACGATGTGTCGAGAATAACGAACGAAACAGAGCAAAACAAAATCGCGTTTGCACTGTTTTGCGGAATAAATAAATTTATTGAAGAACAGGAAAAAGAAAGTGGCTAAAAAGAGCTTTTACGTTTGTAACAATTGCGGAAGTGTACAACAAAAATGGTACGGAAAATGTCCCGATTGCGGCGAATGGAATACAATGGAAGAACGCGAAAACGAGCCGACGGAACAAAAAAAGCATAAAAGCTTTTCGGCGGCAAAAACTGTCACGGCAACGCCTTTAAATAAGATCGAAATAACCTCGAAGGTCCGTTTTTCAACGGGGCTCTCCGAGTTTGACAGAGTATTGGGCGGCGGCATCGTCGAGGGCTCGGTAACACTTCTTGCGGGCGAGCCCGGTATAGGAAAATCAACGCTTCTTTTGCAAATATGTAATGAGATCGCGAAATTCGGAACGATACTCTACGTGTCGGGCGAGGAATCGAGCGCACAAATAAAGCTGAGGGCAAAGCGCCTCGGAGTTGATGCCGAAGAGCTTTACATTCTCAGCGAAACGAATATGAATAAAATAATTCCCGAAATAAATGCGCTTCGTCCAAAGATAGTCATCATCGACTCGATCCAGACGATGTATGATGATGACGTGTCATCAGCTCCGGGAAGCGTCACCCAAGTGAAGCAATCGGCGATGATGTTGATGCAGGAGGCAAAAACGGAAAACATAGCTATCTTGATCGTCGGTCACGTCAATAAAGACGGTGCGATCGCAGGACCAAAGGTCCTCGAGCATATCGTTGACGCCGTATTGTATTTTGATGGTGATAAACAACACGCCTATAGGATAATCCACGCCGCTAAAAACAGATTTGGCTCAACCAATGAGATCGGAGTGTTTGAAATGGATAGCCTTGGTCTGAGTCAGGTGGAAAACCCATCGGGATTGTTACTTTCCCAACGACCTCGCGGTGTTTCGGGAAGCTGTGCCGTATGCGTAATGGAGGGAAGTCGTCCTATCCTTGCGGAGGTTCAAACACTCGCATCAACTTCGGTTTATCCGTCGCCGAAGCGGACGAGCCAAGGCATCGATTATAACCGTGTCGCATTGATACTTGCGGTTCTCGAGAAACGTCTCGGTTATCGTTTTTCTGCGAATGACGTCTATGTCAACGTGGCAGGCGGACTTCGTATCGAAGAGCCCGCTGCTGACCTCGCGCTTGCGTTGTCGCTTATATCATCATATAAAAATATTGCTGTTTCGGAGGATACCGTAGCATTTGGCGAGATAGGACTCGCGGGAGAATGTCGAAGTGTGCCGAATATCGATCAGCGCGTTGGTGAAGCGGCAAGAATGGGATTTAAAAGCATAATTTTACCGAAGCGTTGCGTGGTCAAAAACATCCCCGAGGGAGTTGAACTCATCCACGTCCTCAGCGTGTTCGATCTTCTCAAATTTCTTGGTGTATAGCGGAATATAATAAGGACAGCAACCACCGGTAACTTCCATAAATGAGCAGTCAGTCTTTGAACATTCACCATCAACATTGTAATGGCAGTTTTTGTTGCAAATTATCAAAAATTATCAATCCTTTGTTCGTTTGTTCATAGTTTGTTCAAACTGTTCATAGTTTATTCATATTTAAAAAGTCAATAAATGTAACAAAAAAATGAAAAAAATAATAATTTCAAAACTCGTTCCCCCTATAATCGTTCGTGAACTTGAGGTGTGCGGATACGCCCCCGTTACTTTTGAAAAAGCAGACGGATTTGTCAGCGAGCTCGGGTATCACCCTGATATTTCGATAGGCGTTTTTTCGTCGGGACTTGTGACCTCAAATAACTTTTTCGTGAAAAACAAGTCGATCTTCGACGGAAAAAGCGTTATTATCTCGTCTTCGACGCCGAAAGACACATATCCCAACGACGTCGTGTTCAACGGCGCGTTTGTCGGTGACACTCTGATAGCATCGAAATATATATGCAGCGAAATGAGTGAACGTGCTGCAAAGATAATAAAAGTAAAGCAAGGCTATTCAAAATGCTCGTGCGCCGTTGCGGGAAACAGCGTTATCACCGCAGACAGCGGAATTTCCGAAAAGTTGAAGGAAAACGGAATCAACTTTTTGAAAATTGAAACGGGGAACATTGCGCTTCGAGGCTTTTCTTGTGGATTTATCGGCGGAGCGAGCTTTTTTGATAATAATACACTTTTTACGTTTGGAGACGTAAAAAAACACAAAAACGGAAGCGATATTATCAATTTTCTGAAAAATATAAACGTCGATGTCGTGTCACTCGGGAAAGACGAGTTGTATGATTTTGGCGGTGCAGTAGCAATCTAAATAAAAGGAAAATAAAAAAATGGCAAAAGACAATTTTGAAAAGAATCTTGTTAGCGGCAGTGTCGTAAAACAACTCATCGTTTTTTCGATACCGATGCTGATTTCTAACATCGTACAATCAATTTACAGTGTAGCCGATATGATGATCGTCGGTCAGTTTTCCGGTCCTTCGGGGATCTCGGCAGTTAATATCGGAAGCCAAGCAACGTTTCTTTTGACCAATATGGTATTCGGTCTCAGCGTTGGCGCAACTGTTCTTATTGGGCAATATCTCGGTTCTGGCGAAAAGGATAAGCTGAAGAAAACGGTCTCAACACTCTTCACAACACTCGTTATCCTCGGTATAGTGTTGACAGTAGTGATGATTTTTCTCGAAGTGCCGCTTTTGAAACTTATTCAAACACCTGCAGAGTCCTTCAAAGAAACCCAAGATTATTACTTCGTAACTATTCTCGGACTTATCTTCATCTTCATTTATAACGCGCTCAGCGCGGTAATGCGTGGTATGGGTAATAGTACCGTTCCGCTTGTTTTTGTTTCAATAGCTTGTGGGGTAAATATCGGGCTTGACTTCTTACTTGTTGGTGCTTTCAAAATGGGCGCGCTCGGCGCAGCGATAGCAACAGTTATTTCCCAAGCAGTCAGCGCAATACTTTGTATCATTTATTTGAAAAAAATCGATTTTTGCTTTGATTTTAAATTCAAATCGTTTGAAATAGATAAACAAAGCTTGAAAATGATCTTGAAGGTTGGCGTTCCCTCGTCTGTCCAAAATGTTTTAACAACCATTTCGTTCTTGTTCTTGACAGCGCTCGTTAATACGATAGGCATGGAAGCATCTGCGGCAGTCGGAGTTGTCGGAAAATTCAATGGATTTGCGATCCTTCCCGCTTTGGCGATGAGTAGCTCTATTTCTGCAATGAGTGCTCAGAACCTTGGAGCAGGTGAGTATAAGAGAGCAAAAAAGACGATGTACGTTGGTCTTATAATCGCGATGGTAATAAGTACGATCATTTTTGTGGTGGTGTCGATCTTCCCCGAGCCGATCATCAAAATGTTCGACGACGATCCGTTGATGATTCAATATGGTGTTGAGTATATCAGAACGTTCAGCTTTGATTACCTCATCGTTCCGATCATGTTCTGTCTCACCGGTCTTTTCATCGGTGCAGGACACACTACTTATTCTTTCATAACCGGTGTTATAAGCAGTATTCTTGTTCGTATCCCTGCATCGTATTTCTTCGGAATGGTTCTCGATTGGGGACTTATGGGAGTCGGACTTGGCGCACCGCTTGCATCAGTCGTCGCAACCATCATCGCGCTCGTTCTCTACTTTAGCGGCGCTTGGAAAAAGATGAAAATAGTAAAACACTAAATTTAATACGGAGCAAAAATATGAAGCTGTTGATAATCTCCAATAGAAAAAGCGACCTTTCGGATCTGCTTTCGAACAATTTTAACGTAACACTTCAAAGTCTTGACGAGGCGGAAACCACCAATTTTGACGATTATAATGCTGTCGCAGTTCTTTGCGGCACTGAGCAATGCGGTGTGGTTTTGCACCACGGCTTGCGCGTGAAACTTGAAGAGTATGCCGAAAGAGGGAAACCGATCTTTTTGGAGCTTGTCGGCAGCTTCCGT
>JAZRTU010000025.1:0-3408 GCA_045652185.1 Eubacteriales bacterium
GTATTAACATTCAAGCTTTTTAGCTTTTCTATCGTTTCTCTTACCTCTTCCTCGCTCTTTTCGGAGGAGCGATACCACATTGCTCTGTTTTCTGCAAGGTTTGATTCGATAGTTTGAAATTTCAGCTTTTCGGCTTTATTCTTTACCGATTTTGCGATTTCCATCGCTGATTCAAAATCACCGTTGGTGATTGCTTGTTTTGCGTTTTCAAGCTCATTTTTTAAAGAATTCAATTCTTCGGATATTTTCGGGTAATTTAACGTTTTATATTCTTTTTTCGCTTCATCGAATGCTTCTACTACTGTTTGTATAGCATCGTCTGCGCCGTTTAGACGAAGAATAGGTGTTTTTATGATCAATACTTCATTCGTATTTTCGTTCAGCGTTATGATCTCACCGCGAGCATAAGCGCCTTGGAGCACTTTTATCATATCGCCATGACCCGACAATACGAAGCCGCCGTTTGGCACCTTCGCGTTACCGCTGAAGCTTTCGCCAACGGAAAATCCGTCTTTATCGACGAGTATCTCATAGCCATACATATTGGTACCTGTTGTTGCTACGTCTTTATAGACTATTAACATATTCTCGCCGCGAGTTACGTTTATTCCGTTGTATTTTAGTTTCAGGACTCTATAGTCGCTACCCTCGAGGTTGAGTTCGGCAGCTTCGCCCTTTTTCACTATATTTGCTTGGTTTATCTTAACGTTATCCTTATGGATACTCAAGACATAGCCATCTTTCGGGATCTCGGTATTACCTTTTCCAATTTCGACTCTTATTACCTTGCCGCCCGACACGACTATTTCCGTTCCATAGATATTTGTGTCGGTAGTTTTTCCGAACTCGGGAGTATATAATGCGCAAACTCCCTCGGGAGCGCGGATATCGTCAACGAGGTCTATCTCATAATTTATGCCGCCGATCGTTACGAATTTTTCACTGAGTTCTTCATAATCGATAAAATATTTTTCCTTTACTTTATCGCCTATCTTCAAGTTTTTAGCCATTTGAACAGCCGTTTCACCTACGAACGATACGGTTACTCCGTTACCGTCGGGGATAAGGGTACGCTCACCATCTTCACCGATATACACGACTATATCGTTCACTATAGTTACGTCTACTCTATCTTTTTCAAGCTTTGGAGTTGCTGCTCCGAGATATTCGTTAGTATAGAGAAAAAATCCGCCGTTTTGGATATTATCAACATTGATATAGCGTTTTGAGAAAGGAACGATCAAATTTTCAAAAATAAGAGTTTCTGTGTCTGTGAATGAATTTGCTTTATCGAGAGACGTGATCATTATTTTTTCACCGACCTTCATATACGTATTTGCATACGCCACGTTATAGTCGCCCGTAAAGACGAGACGAGGAGTATTTTCCGTCATGGTTGATGTAACAGTTTTTATTATATAACTATTTCCGCTTTGTTTTTCAAGAGTTACTACCGTACTGTTTTCGGGAAGTGTTTTACTTTCACTCGAATAATTTTCGCTCATAAAATATATTTTATCGGTTGTGAGCTCTTGCGTGGGATCTACAATACTTACTTGACGGGAAGCTATATTTTTTGCATTAGTCGGATACAGTCGAGCGAGGTCGGTACGCTCATAGTAGTTCAATATACTCTCACCGCCTGTTAACTCGAGAAGCATTCCTGCTTTTATTTCAACATTACCGAGCATTTCGTTCGGGAGTGCGAGCACGAAGCCTATGGTTGGTATTTTTACAGATTTTACTGTATCGGATATCTCGGTTATTTCATGCTCAAAGCCATTTGAGGTTTTATTTGATTTTACGACTATTGCTTTATAATTTTCAAATTCTTCTTCGATAGTAATTGAGCTTTTACCCTGTGTTACGTAGAAGCGATCAAAGATATATGCTTTTCCCGAAACATATTCACCTACCCAATTCGACACCTTATACTCACTATCATTTATTACAACAGTGAGTGCAAGCGGATCGGTTATTTCGGTATTGCTATTTGTATTACTTGTATTTTCCGTTCCGTTGTCGCACGATACGACAATCGGAAGCAACATTAATAATATCATTATCAAGCAAATTATTCTGTTTCGTTTCATTTTTTACCTCATCATTATAATTTGATATTTAATTATACAACAAATCGTTTGGTAAGTCAATCTTTGTATTATCGTTTATATTGACAAAGAGGCAGGAATCGTATATACTTATTATATACTGAAGATCGGGAGGTATTATTATGATTTGCAAGAATTGCGGTCACGAATGCTTGGAAGGTAAGTTTTGCAGTGAATGCGGAGCGGCGCTCGAAGTAGACAATGGATCTGTTAATGAAGTTGTCCAAACCCCGAATGACAATGAAGTTCAAAAAGTGTTGCCGCCGTTACAAGAAATAATTGAAATGGTTCAAAATGAAGCCACTGAGGATAATGTTAACAACACAACGGAAGACGAGAACTGTTTTTTTGTCGATGCGTCTTTATATAATTTCGCACTTAAAAAGGTTGATGAATATCGTTATAAAGCAAGGCTTCCTTTTATTCTGCTTTTCTTATCCGTTATTATTTCATTAATCTCGTTTTTCTCTTTGGTATATATTTTTGGGGCTGGCAATTCGGGATTGGAGATCGTATCTCTTATTACTGCATATTTCAACATCCCTGCCGTTGTTCTGGCGCTGGTTTCGTTCTCACTTGCTTCCCACTGGTTTATTGCATGTAGAGAATTCAGGTTTTTGAAAAGGCCGTCGTTTATCAACACCACGTTTGTTTTTTCTGTTTTGGCGGTTTTATTCACTTTAACTTGTTTTTGTTCTTTTACTATTCCCGTTATGATATTCCCACTTTAATTGAAGCACGCCCCGTTACCTTTTCGGTAACGAGGCGTTTTTTTGGTTTTAATAGTTTGTTTTTCCGCAGATAGTATAGCGTTTTGAGGTGATCGAAGTTGTATTTTCGGTCAATTCTATTACTGTTTCATCATCGCTATACTTAAATCCGTTATCCTCAACAACATATGATTTTGAGTTGGAAGTATCACCGTAGCATTCCAGGTTGAGTTCAAAAATTGTATCTTCAGCTATATACTGAACCGGATTTGCAAGTGGGATAATTGAACCACTCTTTACAAATACAGGAATATCGGATGTTTCGATCGATATCGTCTGACCGCCGATGTATTTCTTCTTATCAAAGAAGCCATACCATTCGCCATTCGGGAGGTATACGTCACGTTGTGTTTCTTTTTCGGTCATTGGAGCAACAAGCATACTGTCGCCGAACATATATTGATTCCACACTTTATAAGTATTGGGGTCATCGGTATAATCGCAAACGAGCGCTCTCACGGGAGGTTTACCCGTTTTCTTATATTCATTGAATGAAGTCGGATCGTAGCCATGTCGTTCTGTGTGCC
>JAZRTU010000026.1:0-5607 GCA_045652185.1 Eubacteriales bacterium
ATGCTAATAATTTTTTCATAGTGTCTTTCCTTTCAATAAATTAAAAATCGGTGAAGTATTTGCTATTGACACTGCCACCCGTTTGCTTTAAAACACCGCGGATAACGAGCCCCTTGAGAACTCTGCCTGCCATCGTTTGCGAAACGTTCAACAGCTCCTCGGTCGTCTTTCGGGTTATAAACGGGTTAGTCGCAAGATACTCGAGAACACGTCGCTCGTGATCGGTCGTGCTGATATCAGCATACGACAAGTTCGGCAACATCATCAAAAATACATTATCGGTAACTCTGAACTCGGGTTTTTTCGCTTTGTTATGATAGCTATCGACTATTCGGTCGATACCTGCACCGCAAACGGTCGTTGTGCCGTAGCGATAGAAGAACTCCGCCAAAAGTCGGTTTCTCGGCTGGCTGATCCCAACGAGTATATCATCAACGGTGATATCACCGACGAGTCCGCCGATTGACGAGATCTCGAGCTTATCGGAATAGATGTTTATCAAGACACTTCCGCGATAATCGTAGTTGCGGTGTATCAACGAATTTGAAACCGCTTCATACAGCGCAACAGCAGGATACGAACCGCTAAACCGTTTCCCGATATATGCACAAACATCACCGCACTGCTTTAACACCGAGCCGCGAAACTCGGTCCTATCGACGAAATCGATCTTCGATTTTCCGCCGAATACGTTGAGCTTCACTGTGTAGTCACATTGGTCGCTGAGCAGATAGGCAATATTGGTATATATTCGTCCGCCTCTGGTCATTCCGTAGCGTTCAAAAAAATCATTATCGGGTCGAACACCGAAGCTTTCCAGCTGCTCGAACGTCAACGCTTGGTTTTCGCTTCGTGCCAACTCGAAATTACTCTCGCCGCCACTTGCGCCACCGCCGAAGTTCGAGGACAAGACCACGCCCTCGCGCCCTACCGATCCGTTATATATTGTTTTATCTTTCAAGCTCTCACTCCTTTCCCTATATTCTAACACCACTCTAACACACTCTAACACATTTGTCAATAGTTTTTTCTTGACAAGATGGTGTTTTTATGTTAAAATTGACAAAACAAGTGATTACGAAAGTGAGATAATTTCTATGATAAAAGACAGAGGTGTGGTAATACTCGTTGACGAGGTGAGTGAGCGTTGGTTAGAGCTGATGAAGGCTGCTAATTTGAACGTACTCGGCGTACACGAGATCGTGACTGAAAAGCCGAACAGTGTTGACAAGGTGTTATCAAGGCTCGAAAACCCCGAATTCCGCGCATTGCTCAACAAATTTGAAGAAAACGGGATCCGTGTTGAATTTGAACTTCACGCGCTCGAGTGGCTTTTACCGCGTGAACTGTTTGACACACGCCCCGAGCTATTCCGTATCGACAAGAACGGGAACCGCGTTCGAGAGCTTAACTGTTGCGCATCTAACCCCGATGCGCTCGCGATAATAAGTGATCGCGCGCATCTGCTCGCAACGAAGCTTCAATGCTCGTCACACAACTACTACTTATGGATGGACGATGCATACGAGTCCGCTTGTTGCTGTGAAAAATGCAAAAAATACAACTGTAGCGACCAGAATATGATCATAATGGGTGCCGTACTCGAAGGATTGAAGCGCTACGATCCCGAAGCAAAGCTCGCGTACCTCGCATACGCCGACTCGCTTGACGTACCGACCGTCGCGCCGCACAAGGATATGTTCTTGGAGTTTGCGCCGATAACTCGCAACCACAAGACACCGATAACCAACCCCGACGAGCCAAACAATAAGAAATACGTTGACTTGCTCAACGGACTTTTGAAGATATTCGACCCGAGCGAAGCGCATATACTTGAATATTGGATCGACAACTCCTTGTTCTCGGGTTACAAGAAACCACCTGTACTTTTGCCGTTTGCGAAAGAGGTTATGGCTGACGATGTAAAATACTATCATTCGCTTGGAATCAACTCTATCACCGCGTTCGGTTGCTACCTTGGTGACGATTACTTCGAACTCTTCGGCAACCCGCCAATAAACGACTACGGCGATTGCTTCAACACTTGATCAATTCAACAGTTCAGTCGTTTTTGGCGAAGCCAAAACCCAACACTATTGCTTGCAATGGCCAACACTATTGCTTGCAATGGCCAACACTATTGCTTGCAATAGTGTGTGCACTTCCCCGAGAAGCGACACCACACCCGAGCTGCTTATCTGCGGCACAGACAAAAACCTATCTTGATATATTTCTATCTTGATTAGTGCAACAATACAGACGGCCATCTGTGCCGTTCCTTTTTTCGGACACTGAAAAAGACGGCTCACGCCGTCTTTTTGTTATCTCGGATTTTAGGGTGCGCCATCAGGCGCACGACTATGTTGTGAAATTGATCAAGAAGGGAAGCGTATCAACGCCGTTGCTTTCCAAGGGGGTCTGCGCCCCTTGACCCGCACAACCTTTGAAAAGGTTGACGAAACTTTTGTATTGTGAAAGCAAACAGCTACAACGTCATAATTATAAAAGGTTTTACTCGATTTTTTCAACAACGTTGTAAAATGTTGTGTAATCAGCGGGTGGAGGACGTTTTTGGCGAAACCAAAACCCAACACTATTGCTTGCAATAGTGTGTGCACTTCCCCGAGAAGCGACACCACACCCGAGCTGCTTATCTACGGCACAGACAAAAACCTATCTTAATATATTTCTATCTTGATTAGTGCAACAATACAGACGGCCATCTGTGCCGTCCCTTTTTTCGGACACTGAAAAAGACGGCTCACGCCGTCTTTTTGTTATCTCGGATTTTAGGTTGCGCCATCAGAAACGCATCATTTCTTCTTTTTAGTGATCACTACCACTGCCGCGACAACTGCTGCAGCAACTGCGCCCAACGCTATCCAAAGCGCCGATTTCGAGTTTTGCGGTTGAGGTACCGCTACTGAGTTATCAACTCCATCGGATTCGCTCGGTGTGTCGCTCGTTTCACCGTTATATGCGCTTATCTCTCGTTCAAGCGACTCGACGAGTGATTGCAAATGTGTATCATATATATACTCGCCGTCGATATAGTTATCAAGCGCCTGCATTGCGCTGCGCATCGTTTTCGGCGCGCCGTCCTCAAGAAGATCCAACGCCTCGTTGACAAGGTCACGATACGGCTTCTTTTCAAAACCATAAACCTCGAACTCCGTTATTCCGCCGCTATAATATGCGTTCCATTCAGGCACGTGGAATCGTTTGAACTGCTCGTACTTAATGTAACGCGCTTTCGTCGTGTCGAATGTTATCGTATCCGTTTGCTTCGCTTTATCCTCGCCCTTTTGGATATGCGCAACCTCAATATAATTCTCGCCATCTTCGGACACCGACACCTTGTAATCGGAGATGTGCTCCTTGAATTGTATTACTACCTTGTTGACCGAACGCACTGTTCCAAGATCAACAACGAGCCATTGATAATCCGCCTTCGCCGAGAACGATAGTCTTGTGTCAACGTTGCCGTCAAGTGCCATATCGGGCGTAAACCGTCCGTCATCCACCTCAAGCCCCGAAACAGTCGCGTTCTTACGAAGCGCATAGTTGCCGTTTATCAAACGTGCGCTGAGATCAAGCGTTTCGCTCTTCACGTTAATGTTATCGACAAAAACGTTTTCGCCATCGCCAAGCTGCTCGAGCGGAAGCGCGAACGTAGAGCTTCGTGTCAGTTTTATGTTTTTAGTGTTCTTCGGTTCGAAGAAAAACGTATCGTTAATAATAAGCGTTGTTTTCTTGTCAGTCGCGACAAGCTTCACGTTTACCTTCTCGCCCTCGGTTAATTTATAATTATAAGTAAAGTTATACACTCCGCGCTTAAAACCAAGCTGTCCATCCTTTGAAAAGTAGAACTCCCCGTCAGCGCCGCTGAGAATAGACGCGCCGTCGCCAAACGAATCTACCTTTACATCAAACGATGCAACGTACGGCCAACCGAACGATTTCACGCCTTCGGGTACGCTTCCGTTTATTTCGGGTACGTTATGACGTCCTGCATCGCCCTCCGCGGAATAGAGCGACAAACTATTATATCTGTCGACAAAATCCTTTGCATCAATATTTTTCGTTTGCTCACCGCACCACGTTTTTTCGGAGATAAGGCAAACGCCGCCGCGCAATCTGTCGAAAATATCGAAGACAGAAAATCCGCTATATTCAGTATAAAGGTCGTTCCAAAGCGCGAAGTTCGCGCCGAGAAGCTGTGGATGGTCGGCATCGACCGCCGTCGAGCTATCGTGCCCCATATAATTTACGAACCACGTTGAGTAGAGTGCTTCGAGGTTGAGATAATCCGCGAACCCATAGTTTTGACCGGGCACGATATAAAGCACAGGTCCGCAAGTGTTGATAATGTCATATCCCATATCAAAGAGCGTTCTATAATCAGAAAGCTCAACCGCCCAGAAGTTCGCTTCCGCATCTCCCGAAACAGGTGTGTTACCGTTGAAGCCTTTATTACCAAACGAGCCCCAAAAACGCGGGATATATCCACGCGAATTTATATGTTTGATAAGCTCATCGGTATACTTTCTCATCAGCTCGTTATATCCGTCGGGGTATTCGTCTGTTCCGATATGCACTCGCTTTGACACGAAAACGGGATCATCGCCCGTCATATATTCATCAAACAGGTCTTTAACAAACTGTATCACCTCGGGCTTCGAGATATCAAGATGTCCGCCGTCGAGCATCAAGCTTTCGTCAACACCCGCAAAACAAGCCGAGTGTGCAGGTGTATCTATCTCGGTGATAACCTCGATCCCGTATTCGAGCATCCGTTTTTGGTACGCTCTATACTCATCCTTCGTATAATATCCGTCCTTTGCAGTCAACCCCTCGATATCGCTTTCCAAACGGAACGCCGAATAGTTATTCGCACCTTTATCGTTTATATGGAGGTGTATCTCGTTAAGCTTGAAGAACGCGAAATATTTCGTTATCTCCTCAACGTATTCGAGTGGTAACCACGCGCGAGCGACATCGAGCATACCACCGCGTATCTTGTAGTAACTATAATCCCTCGCTTTACCGCAAGGCACGTATCCATCGGCGTGAACCGACTGCAAAATAGTATATATAGAGTATAAGAACCCGATTTCGTTCGGCGCGCGAACGGTTATCTTCGATTCCGTCACCTCGAGCGCATATCCGTCGTCGCCAAGTTCTGCATCAGTGGTATCTGTGATAAACACTATCTCTCCGCCGTCCTCAACGAAGGTTGCGGTGATACCAAGATAGTTTTCAAACGATTCGACAATAATATTTTTCTTCGCATCGGACACAGCTCCGTCTTTAACGTTAATTTTCACGTTATCGCCGACTTTAAACTGCCCGCGTGTTCCCTCCCATTCGCGTATTGCAGGGATAACGGTTGGCGGTGAATTTTTTGTATCAGCCGCTTGCGCAGCGCAAATACAGAGCGGCATCAGCGTTGCGACAGAGAGCAACATCGCAAGAATTCGTTTTTTCATTTCCATTTCCTCAAATCATTTCTTTTTTGCACATTTAGGCGCATTATCAATAAAAACCCCAAGAACCCCTTTTGTAAAGGGGTTCTTGATACATAGCTATGCCATTTTTGCCAACATG
>JAZRTU010000027.1:0-5427 GCA_045652185.1 Eubacteriales bacterium
AACTATTGCATTCCGAGAAAATATATTATATTATAGTATATGTATCAAAATATAAGTATCGAATTAGCAGTAATAATTTAGGAGGAAGAAATAAAATGGATTTCTACAATGACTTCAGCCCCAATGTTATCATAAAAGTTATCGGTGTCGGCGGCGGCGGAAATAACGCGGTCAATAGAATGGTCGACGCGAACGTACAAGGCGTTCAATTTATCAATATTAATACAGATAGCCAAGTTCTCATGAGATCTCCTGTTGAGACAAAGATCCAAATCGGCGAACGTCTCACAAAAGGTCACGGCGCAGGTGCTAACCCTGAGCTTGGTGAAAGAAGCGCAGAAGAATCTATCGAAGCTATCACAGAAGCTATCCAAGGCGCAGATATGGTATTCGTAACAGCAGGTATGGGCGGCGGTACAGGTACAGGCGCAGCTCCCATGGTTGCAAAAGTTGCAAAAGATATGGGAATACTTACTGTTGCAGTAGTAACAAAACCCTTCGCATTTGAAGGACAAAGAAGAATGACTCAAGCTGAAGCCGGAATCCAAAAGCTTCGTGAACACGTTGACTCTCTCATCGTAATCCCCAACGAAAGATTAAAACTCCTCACAGATAAGAAAATAACATTCCTTAACGCATTCCAAGAAGCTGACGACGTTCTCCGTCGCGGTGTACAAAGCGTATGTGACCTCATCACATTTGACGGTCTCATCAACCTCGACTTTGCAGACGTTCAATCTGTAATGTTTGAAGCAGGTTTGGCACACATGGGTGTTGGTAGTGCCAAAGGTAAGGATAAAGCGGAAATGGCAGCAAAAATGGCAATGTCCAGCCCGCTTCTCGAAACAAATATTACAGGCGCTAAGGGTATCGTAGTAAACATCGCGGCAGCTCCCGATATCGGACTCGAAGAAGTAGACGCAGCAGCTAACCTTATCTCTAACGAGGCTCATCCTGATGCAAGATTTATCTTCGGTGCTGTAATCGATCCTACTCTTGAAGATGAAATGAGAGTAACAGTAATTGCAACAGGTTTTGATATAGAGAAAAAGAATACAGATATAAGAAGACCTGCACCTTCCGGAAAAACTGAATCAACAACTGCTACAACTGATCCTATCGTGGATAAAGAAGAGCAAGATATTAATGCAATAATCGAAATGCTCAACAAAAATCGTAAGAACAACGGTTGATAAAAGTTAACATTGAAACAGGGCAAGGAACTTGCCCTGTTTTTGGTATATGAATTAAGGTAGAAATATGGCAAGTACATTCAAAAGAACAGAGCGGAAATTTGTTCTGACGAACGAAGAGGCGAAAAAAGCGTTGTCACTTCTCGACGAAAAGATGAATAGGGATGCTTTTGATAAAGGCGATGGCTATTATGTTTATAACATCTATTATGATAATGAAACTAATGCAATAATACGCCAGTCTATCCAAAAGCCAAAGTATAAAGAAAAATTGCGCGTGAGATCATATTCCATCCCGACGGATGAGGATAAAGTTTTTGTAGAGATAAAGAAAAAGGTCACAGGCGTAGTAAATAAACGAAGAATTTTAATTCCGATAAAATATGTCGATGATTTCCTTGAAAAAGGTATCATTCCGCCGTTGAACGATCCCGTTGAAAAACAAATAGCGAACGAACTTTTGTATTTCCAAAAAATATATAATTCGAAGCCCACCCTGTTTTTGTCCTACCATAGATTTGCATATGCGGGAAAGGAAGACAAAAACTTCCGTGTTACCCTTGATTTTGAAATAACAACAAGACGCACCGACCTTGATTTAAGAAAAGGCAATTTTGGTGATTCGCTAATAGGCGATGATTGTATAATGGAAGTCAAATTTGTTGGAATGATGCCGTTGTGGCTTGTCGAATTTTTCAAAGAAAACGGAATTCTGAGACGCAGTATATCGAAATACGGAACAGAATATGCCCGGTTTAGAAAAACTCAATTGGAGGATGAATAAATGGATAAATTAAACGCATTTTTGGATACGATTTTTACAATAGATCAAAATACAGGAACGATAGGTAACGTGTTTACTATCCAAAATTTCCTAACAATAGTGTTGGTAGGCTTCGTTTGTGGCTTGATCATCTCCTATGGCTACATATTGTGTAATAGAAAAGACGGCGGCTTTACAGCCGATATGATGATAACGCTCTTGATGTTACCCGTCCTCGTTTCACTTATAATGTTCTTCGTCGGCAACCAAGTCGCAAGAGCGTTCAGTATCGCGGGTATCTTCACGATCGTCCGTTTCCGTAGTATCCAAACGAAACCAAAGGATATAACCTATATCTTCTTCACGGTTGTTTCGGGACTTATCAATGGCCTTGGATATATTTGGTACGCACTCGGTATCGCAATAGTTTTAACAGTGCTCATCTATTTGATAAAACTCGTGAAATATGGTACCCCGAAAACCGAGTCTGTTAATTTGAAAATAACTGTTCCCGAGTCTCTCAACTTCGATAATGCTTTTGAAGAGGTACTTGAGAAATATACGGTCAACTATCGCTTGATGCGTATAAAATCGACCGATTACGGCTCACTCTTCGTTCTTAATTACTTCTGCGTTCTCAAAAGCACAGCAGATAGAAAATTGCTTCTCGACGAGTTAAGAACAAGAAACGGAAATATGGATATCGCAATGTCAGCAACCGATTTCGAAAACGAATAACTTTTTAACGGGGGAATTTCCCCCGTTTTTTTATTTGCTCGTAGTGTGCCGTGTTTAGCGTGTATATTTTTAAGTTCATTGATTCGAGAAGCGAAATGCTTCTCTTTTTTTATCGAAAAAACAGTTGACAAAATGAGACGTCAGTAATATAATGTATAAGATAAAATAGGAATATAATGTTTTTAGGAGTAATAGAAAAATTATGGAAAAATTAGGACTTAATGAGCTTCGTGAAAGATATCTTTCATTCTTTGAATCAAAAGATCACCTTCGTCTCGGAAGCTTCCCCCTTGTACCCATCGATGATAACTCACTTTTGTTGATAAATGCAGGTATGGCGCCTTTAAAACGCTATTTTACGGGCGAACTCACGCCTCCTCGTAAAAGGATAACAACGTGCCAAAAATGTGTACGTACGCCCGATATTGAACGTGTAGGTAAAACGGCGCGTCACGGTACTTTCTTCGAAATGCTCGGAAACTTCTCGTTTGGCGACTATTTCAAAGAACAAGCAATTCCGTGGGCTTGGGAGTTTTTGACGAAAGGTCTTGAGATCCCCGAAGAGCTTCTCTACGTCAGCGTTTACCACGACGACGATGAAGCAGAAGCGATCTGGAAAAAATTAGGCCTTCCCGATGACCATATCTTCCACTTCGGTAAGGAGGATAACTTCTGGGAAATCGGTTCCGGTCCTTGCGGTCCTTGTTCGGAAATATTCTTCGATAGAGGCGAAAAATACGGATGCGGAAAACCCGATTGTAAAGTTGGATGCGATTGCGATAGATTTATCGAGATCTGGAACGTAGTATTTACACAGTTCGATGGCGACGGCAACGGCAACTATACCCGCCTCGCTCACCCCAATATCGATACAGGTATGGGACTTGAAAGACTCGCTGTTGTAATGCAAGACGTTAATAACCTTTTCGAAGTAGATACAGTAAGAAATGTAATGTTAAAAGTCTGCGAAAAAGCAGGTATCACATATCACGGTAGCGCAAGCGACAGCGACGTTTCCTTGCGTGTTATCACCGACCATATCAGAGGAACGACATTCCTTATCAGCGACGGCGTAGTTCCGTCTAACGAGGGAAGAGGATACGTCCTCAGAAGACTCATCAGACGTGCCGCACGTCACCTTCGCCTCCTCGGCATCAAGGGTACGTTCCTTTCCGAGCTTTGTGAAACTGTAATCGAAGAAAGTAAAGCAGCATACCCCGAACTCGCAGAAAAACGCGATTATATTAAAAAGACATTGAAAATAGAAGAAGAACGCTTCAACCAAACTATCGATGCAGGTCTTAATATATTGACTCAAATGATCGAAAAGGTAAAATCCGAAAACGGAAAAGTTCTCCCCGGAAGCGAAGCATTTAAACTCTATGATACGTTCGGTTTCCCGCTTGACTTGACGAAAGAAATACTTTCCGAAGAAGAGCTTGAAGTTAACGAAGATGAGTTCAATGCATTGATGAAGGAGCAAAAAGAACGCGCAAGAGCAGCAAGAGCCGCAATAGGCGACCTCGGTTGGACGGGTGATAATACTAATCTCATCGATAAGAGTTTGAAAACCGAATTCGTGGGTTATACAGAAAACAGCTGTGAAGCCGAGATCAAATTCATCATCGCTAACGAAGAAGCAGCAGGCTCAGTAGCAGGCGGAAAAGCAGTTGTAATACTCGATAAAACTTCGTTCTATGCTGAAAGCGGCGGACAAGTCGGCGATACCGGTACGATCAAAACAGAAAACGGCATCTTCGTTGTTGAAGATACAAAGAAAACTCATGACGGTGCATATATGCATATCGGTTACGTTTCCGAAGGTGCGATAACTCTCGGCGAAAAAGCTGTAGCAGAGATCGATGTTTGCCGTCGTAGCGCAATAAGAAGAAACCATACCTCCGCCCACCTTCTCCAAGCAGCTCTCCGTAGCGTGCTCGGTACACACGTAGAACAAGCGGGCTCGTACGTTGATGCGCAAAGAGTAAGATTTGACTTCACACATTTCGCACCTATGACCGCGGAAGAACTCAAGAAAGTAGAGAATTCCGTAAATACAGCGATTCTTTCCGGACTTGAGGTTGAAAATACCGAAATGCCTATCGAGGAAGCAAAAAAACTTGGTGCGATGGCATTGTTTGGCGAAAAATATGGAAAAACAGTAAGAGTAGTCAACGTAAAAGGCTATTCTGTAGAGCTTTGCGGCGGTACACACTTGACTAACTCCGCGCTCGCAGGTCTTTTCAAAATCGTTTCCGAAAGCTCCGTAGCAGCAGGTGTTCGTAGAATTGAAGCGGTAACTGGTAATAATGTGATCGATTACCTCAATGGATATATCGACCTCGTAGGCGATGTAACTAAGAGCTTGAAGGTAAATAACCAAACAGAGATCGTCGGAAGAGTAAATATGCTCCAAGGCGAAGTAAAAGAACTCAAAAAAGAACTTGAAGCAGCGGCAGGCGCAGCTCTCGAGTCAAAAATAGCTTCAGCAGTAAACGATGCTGAAACAGTTGGTAGCGTAAAATTCGTTAAAGCAACGTTTGAAAACGTAACTGTTGACGTTGTAAGAAATGCTATCGATAAGCTTAAAGATAAAGATGCATCTGTCGTTGCACTTTTCGCATTGAAGAACGACGGAAAATTGCAGTTTGTAAGCGGATGCGGTAAAGACGCTGTTAAAAACGGCGCACACGCAGGAATGCTTCTCAAATCAGTATCCGCAATAGTAGGCGG
>JAZRTU010000028.1:0-12514 GCA_045652185.1 Eubacteriales bacterium
AAGCAACAAATTTCAGTGCTAAGTTTATCAACGGAAGTATTGTATAAACTAAAAACACTACCTCTTGTTTGTACGGTTGCGCCCGGTTCAAGTTCCTCTGCTCCGCCGTATTCACCAATATTTGCGCCCCATTGGATCGTACTACTTATCCAAGAAGTATTTACCTCATCACTTATATAGTGCGTTTTATATTCAAAACTATATGTACCGTAAAGACGTTCTTTCTCAACACTGTTATCACCTGTAAACGTAGCATCTATGCACAAATGACCATTGCTATAATCAATAAGTGTTGCTCCCAAAAAAGCGATTGTTACACCTTCGGAAAAATCGTAACTCTTACCAATCTCTATTTTTGTTCTGCCTTCTGTATAACTGTTGAGCGTATCTATAGCAGCTTGTTTTTCTATCTCAAATCCTTTTTCATAATCGTCAATGTGATAGTAACGTGTTTTCAACAGTTCTATAAATTTAATACCGTTTTCCTCTTGAATTGAAAAGCTGATATCTAACATCAAATGCATAGTGAATAAATTCGATTCTATGTTATATGTCCATTGAAAATCCGAATCATCACGAGCACCTGTGCCATCACTGTTAAAGCAAAAAGTGTCCCCATTTGCCGATTTCCATTCACCTACAACAGCATTTTTGCCATTTGTACTATTGCCGCCGCAAGCGACTAATGACAAACATATTACAACTGCCAAAAAGATCGTAATTAGCTTTTTCATAATAATTATTTCTCCATAGTTTGTTTTTTTGCATCGACAACCGAACGGCTCGTCGTCACAAATTGCAATTCTATAACTCATATTAAACAAAAAGATCTCTATATCCGTTTTTGCCGAACAGCTTGCATTCCGCGAAGAAACTATCGTCAAGCGTGAAGCATCCGTCTTTTGGCTGTTCGAGCGATATTCCTTTCGGCAAAAACGCCTTCATATCGTTCCAATCGGGGTAATTGATGTCGCCGTTGACTTCAATGCATCCGCATTTAAGTCCTTTCAGCGGTTTTATTCTCGATGCGAACTGCATGTTCCACAACACGAGAAGCGGACATACCGTCAAGTCGGCACAAAAACACGACATTCCGCCCTTTTCTGCCGCATCGATCATACGAAACGTTTCGCTCATCGTTTTTGCAATCGGCTTTAGCGCTACTGCTTTATATCCAAGCGATGCCATTCGTTCGACATCCTCGGTACAATGCGCGCTCTCATCAGCCGCAAGCACATAGTCTAAGCTCGAGACGTCGATATCGCTCGACAACGCGAACGGCTCCTCGAGAAGTATTATCTCGTCCTTCGCGCCTATCATTTCTATATAATCAAGAAGCTCCTCAAGTCGCTCGCGCGTATCGTATCTGCCGTTTGCGTCGAGGTAATATTTAACGTGACCATTGTCGGTGAGGTCGGTTCTGTAATCCTTTGCGATGCTGTGGATATCGTATATTCTGCGTTTATCCCATGCGAGCATCTTTTCCATATCCTCTTCGTGCGTATCTGCCTCGGGCGACTTATATCCGATCTTTATTTTCAAAACTGCCGTTTTTGCATCGAGCAGTTCTTTTACGTCATCAAGTCGAACTCCGTAGCTCACGAGCGGGATATGTGCGAGTTTTTTGTTGCGGTGGGTCATCGCGCCCGATGCATATTCGGGGATAACGCCGTCGAAAACGCTTATTCCGCGTTCACGCGCCCAGAGTGACCAAAGCATTATGTCAAACCCGACGAGTGAATTGAGCACGAAAGTCGTGCGCACGTCCATTCCACATATCTCGTTCGCCTTTGCTTTGATGCTATCAATATTGTTATGCAAAAAAAGATCGGGACGCATCAAATTTTGTCCCTCTACAAGTGACAACACGTATTTGGTTATCTCTTGCATCTTTTCGTTTGCTTCATCGTGGTCAAACGCGCTGAAAACTCGGTCATCGGACCAAAGCACGCTTTGTACGGTCGGTGCTGTTGCGACACAGGTGTCGCTTTCGCCCTTAACAACGGTATGCCACAAGGTATCGATATAACGACCTTTGAAGCCAAACGGTGCGATAAGCGGTTCTTTTATAGTGTATACTGCGGTGTTTTTAATTTTCATATTTAAAATATCTTCTTTGTTTTGATTGCGGCGCCGTCTTCAAATTCTTCGACTTTTCCAACGCCGAAAAAACCATTTTCTCCGTATAGTTTTACATTTGTTCCCACGGGTATATTCATTCTCAGCTTCGAGAGGTATATCTCACACCCGTTTTTTGCCAATCGCTCATTAAATGCGTTATACTTGACCGACCGAAACGATGCGAACGCGGTCTCCACAGGGATAAGCGCATTCTTTTTCTCCTCTTGTGTCATCGCTTCGAGCTGACTCTCCGTATAACATTCGTCTATTGTGAAATTATCAACGCTCAAACGCACTAAAGAGCCCATAACTGCGCCGCATCCGAGCTTTTTTCCGATGTCGGCGATAAGAGTTCTTATATATGTACCCTTTGAGCATTCGACCTCCAAATAGACCGATCCTTCTTTTTCATAAACGTCCATCGAATAGACACTGATCTTTCTCGGCTCTCTTTCGACCTCGATTCCCTCTCGGGCGAGATCAACGAGCTTTTTGCCGTTCACCTTCAACGCAGAATACATCGGAGGCACTTGCATCGTATCGCCAAGAAATGTTTTCGCCGCTTCCTCTATCTCCTCAAATTTCGGACTCGGACCTTCATAGCGATTCAAAACTGTTCCGCTTATATCTTCAGTATCCGTTTCTATCCCCGTAACTATCGTTGCGAGGTATGTTTTTTTATGCTCGACCATATATTCCGTCGCCTTAACTGCGTTACCGACGAGAATAGGCAACACACCCGTTGCCATAGGGTCGAGTGTACCGCAATGACCGACGCGCCTTGTTCCAAAAACACGGCGCATCCTTGCCACTACTGCAAACGAGGTAACTCCCTCGGGTTTATTCACAAGTATTATACCGTTCATCAGATGTATTTCTCCACCTCACGAAGCAGCTTTTCTTTCACCTCGTCAATGCTTCCCTCGATAATACAAGCCGCCGCGAAATAGTGGCCGCCGCCGCCGAAACATTCGGCGATCTGGGAAACGTTGAGATATTTGTTCGAACGGAACGATACCCTATAGCTCCACTCATCCTTCGGACGAATGGTCATTCCGACCTCAACGCCCTCGAGTCTTCTCGGGAGCTGGGCAACGTCGCCGTATTCGGGCTGTTCTATCCCCGCTTTTTCGAGTATCTCCGTTGTAAACGGCAAAATTGCCGCTTTTCCGTCGAGATGGCGTTCAAGTATCGAAAACGCAAGCTTTTGAAGCTCGAATTGTGCTTCGGTGATCGTGTCGAATATGCATCTGTTGATATCGGCGAAGTCGATGCCAAGATCGATAAGCTCCGCCGCCGCGCGCATCGTGTTTCCGTCGGTGCTCGAGAATACGAACCCGCCGCTATCGGACGAGATCGCCGTGTAGAGTGCCGAGGCGATATCCTCGTCAAACTCAACGCCGAGCAATTTAATCACCTGAAAGATTATCTCGCCTGCCGCCGCGCGAGAGGCATCAACGTATTTATATTCACATTCAACGGTGTTTTGAAGGTGGTGGTCAAGCACGAGATGGATATCTAACCCTCTCATCTCCTCGCTGAGCTGCTGCGGTGACGGAACGTCAACTGCAACTATAGTATATTCTCCCTCGGGGAGCTTATCGAACACCTTCACCTTGTTCCAAAGATAACCGAATCTTCTCGGAAATTTATCCGACATCAAAAGCGATGCGTTTTTTCCGAGCTTGTTGAGTGCGAGTGTCAGTGCCACTCCGCTTCCGATAGTATCGCCGTCGGGGTGAGCGTGAGTGAGCACGAGTATATTTCCGTTCAGACCGAGCAAAAGCTCTTTCGCCTTATTGATCGTTACCGTTTTCATTTTCACTGATCACCTTCAACGTTTCCGATATACGCAAAGCACGTTCCGCGCTGTCGTCGAAGACGAATATCAGCTTCGGTGTAATTCTGAGGTTGAGGCGGTGCGCAAGCTCGCTTCTGATGAAACCGCTCGCGCTCTCAAGCCCTTTTTGTATATCCTTTACCTCAAGCGCTTCGCTTCTGCCGTCGGGGATCGCGCTGTAGTAGATACGCGCGGACGAAAGGTCCTTTGCGACGTTTACCGCCGTAATAGAGATAAACGCTTTTCTGAGGCGATAGTCCTTCACCTCGCGCAATATTACAGGCAGCTCACGAAACACTTGCTCGTTAATTCTTTCTTGTCTTATTGACATCTATCTTTCGATCTCCTCCATGATATATGCCTCGAGAACGTCATTTTCTTTAATATCGTTGAATTTTTCAAGTCCGATACCGCACTCATATCCTTGAGCGACCTCTTTCGCGTCGTCCTTGAATCTCTTGAGCGAGGATATCTTATCTTCAAAAATAACAACGCTGTCACGAAGAACACGGATTCCCGCGTTTCTCGTTATCTTACCGTCGGTAATATACGAACCTGCGATAATACCAACGTTCGGAACGCGGATAGTTTGACGAACAGATGCGTGGCCGATAACCGTTTCCTTGAACTTCGGCGCAAGCATGCCCTTCATAGCCGCTTCAACTTCCTCTAAGCATTCATAAATAATTCTATACGTTCTGATATCGACCTCTTGGCGAGCCGCCGAGTCGATAGCGTTTTTGTCGGGACGGATATTAAATCCGATAATAATAGCGTTCGATGCCGCCGCGAGCATAACGTCGCTTTCGCTGATACCGCCGACAGCCGCGTGGATGACCTTAACTTTAACTTCCTCGTTGGAAAGCTTTTCGAGGTTAGCCTTGACAGCCTCTGCCGAGCCTTGTACGTCTGCTTTAACAACGATATTAAGCTCCTTGATACCGTCGGAGATCTGTCCGAAGAGGTCGTCGAGAGATACCTTCGACGCTTGCTTGAACTGTTCTTCCTTCTCCTTGAACTTACGCTCATCGATGAGGTCTCTTGCCAATTTTTCGTCTGCCACTGCGTTGAATACGTCGCCCGCGTTAGGCACTTCGGAAAGTCCCATTATCTCAACGGGGAAAGACGGTCCTGCGCTCTTAACGCTTTGACCTTTATCGTTGGTCATACTTCTTACTCTACCAACAGTCGTACCTGCGATAACAACGTCGCCTATTTTAAGCGTACCGTTTTGGACGAGCATTGTCGAAACAACACCTCTGCCGCGATCGAGCTTCGCTTCGATAACGACACCCTTTGCCGCACGGTCGGGGTTAGCTTTGAGCTGTTTCATTTCCGCAACAAGCAAAATCATCTCCAAGAGGTCCTCGATACCCGTATGCTTGAGCGCGGAAACGGGAACGCAGATAGTATCACCGCCCCATTCTTCGGGAACGAGGTCGTATTTTGTCAATTCTTGTTTTACTGTTTCGGGATCGGCGCCGGGACGGTCCATCTTATTTATCGCAACGATGATGGAAACTCCTGCCGCTTTCGCGTGGTTGATCGCTTCGACTGTTTGAGGCATGATACCATCGTCAGCCGCAACGACGATTACCGCGATATCGGTTACCTGCGCACCTCTTGCACGCATTGCGGTGAACGCTTCGTGACCGGGGGTATCCAAGAAAGTGATCTCTTTGCCGTCGATATTTACTCTGTAAGCACCGATATGCTGTGTGATACCGCCTGCTTCGCCCTTTGTTACGTTTGAATTACGGATAGCGTCGAGAAGTGAGGTCTTACCGTGGTCAACGTGTCCCATAACTACAACTACGGGAGCTCTCTCCTTGAGGCTTTCTTCTGTATCTTCTTTTTCCTCCAAGAGTACCTTTTCGAGCGATTTGTCTGCTTCTTTTGTAACCTTTATTTTGAACTCGTCTGCAACGAGATATGCGGTGTCGTAGTCGATAACTTGGTTAACACCTGCCATAACGCCCATCGTCATGAGTTTTTTGATAACTTCGCCGACGGTGATCTTCATTCTTTGAGCGAGGTCGCTTACAACGATCTCCTCGGGAACTGTTATTTGGAGTTGAACAGGCTTCGGCTTAAAGGGTTGCTTTTTAACTTGCTCTTGCTTTTTGTTGCCGGGGGTGTTATCCTTTGTTCCTAATTGTTTGTTGTTCTTTTTCTTGATCTTTTGCTTGGAAATTGCGTTATCGCTGTCGCCCTCGAAGGAATCAAGGCTATCCTCATATTTCGAAAGGTTTACGTCAACGCTTCCTCTTGTATCAACAAGACGAACGTCCTTCTTTTTGTCGCGCTTCGTTGTTTGAACGGGTGTGTTCTCCTTTTGAGGCTCGCGGTTCTCTTTTTGAGGTTCGCGGTTCTCTTTCCACGAGGGGCGGTTATCTCTTTGACCTTGCGGTTTTTGAGTTCTGCCGTCGTTTTGGGGACGTTGTTGTTGCGGTCTTTGAGGTCTGTCCTTTTTCTCGGTCGCGGGAGCTGATTCGCTCTTTTGCTCCTCTGCCGCGGGAGCTTCTTTTTTCTCCTGTTGAGGCTTTTCTTTTCTGCTATCGAAGAATTTTCCGATATTTACTGTATGTTTTTGAGTAAAATGCTCAAATATCAAGCTTACTTCATCGCCTTCAAGCGTTGTTGCGTGGCTCTTCACGTTAATTCCGTGAGCCGCAAGAACATCGATAATGTCCTTATTTTTGAGTCCAAGGTCTTTTGCAAGTGTGCCGACTTTGTATTTTTCTGTTCCTGCCATATCATTTCACGATTCGAAAGAGATCAATTCTCGTTCGAATTCTCCTTTCCTGATGTTGTGGTCTCCTCTCGCGCGAGAGATGTTTCAAACGCCTTCACGAACGACGCATCCAAAAACGCCGCCGTCGCCGTATCGTTACGGCCAAGCAAACGTCCAAGCTCGCCTTTCATTGTCGGTATGATAACGAATTTTCTTCCGTAGAACGCGCATTTATCACTTATCTTCTTTTTTGTGTCCTCCGACGCATCCGCCGCTACCAGCACAAGTGCCGATTTTCCTGCGCGTATTGCATCGAGTACCGATTCAGTTCCGGTCGCAAGCTTTCTCGCGCGAAATGCGAGTCCGATCACGCCTTCATATTTTTTCATCTCTCATCACTCCTAAGTATTTATTCCACCATCGGCATAAATACGTTTTTTATTGTTCGAGGGTTTCTTCTATCATTGAATACACCTCGGGCGATATACTGCATTTGAAGCTTTTTTCAAGACGATGCTGTTTCTTCGTCGTCTTGAAGCATTCACATGAATTACATATATACGCTCCGCGTCCATTCGCTTTTCCCGTCGGGTCGATAAATATCTCGCCTTCTTTCGGCTTGACGATACGAAGCAGCTCTCGCTTATCCTTCATCTCGCCGCAACCGATACATTTTCTTTGCGGTGTATTATTCATCCGCCTCTACCTCGTCAACGTATGCAACGGCTTCTTCAACCGCGTCTGCATCGTCTTCGATAGGTGAATCGATTTCGCCTGTCCAAGAGAGCGGCTTAATGTCTATCTTTGCGCCAACGAGCTTAGCTGCAAGTCTTGCGTTTTGTCCTGCTCTACCGATCGCCAAAGAAAGTTGGTCGTCTTTAACCATTACGCGGAATACATTTTCGCCTTCAACGAGTCTTGTTACCGATGTAACGACTGCGGGAGAAAGCGCGGATGCGATATATTCTTCAATAACAGGGTTATATTTAACGATATCGAGCTTTTCAGTTCTGAGTTCTGCTGTGATATTTGCTTTACGCGAGCCCTTCGGACCGATACATGCGCCGATCGGATCGATGTTTGGTTCTTCTGTATATACGGCTATCTTCGTTCTGCTTCCTGCTTCACGAGCGATATTCTTGATAATGACCTTGCCCTCGCCAACCTCGGGGATCTCAAGCTCAAACATACGTTTGATGAGTCCGGGATGTGTACGGGAAAGAATTACCATCGGACCGCGGAGTTCACGCTTGATCTCTGTGATAAACACCTTAACTCTGTCGCCAACCTCAAATTTATCGTTGGGGAGCTGTTCGTGACGGCGCAAAAGCATTTCTCTTCCGCCGATATCGAGCGATACGTTTTCTGTGAGCGGATCAACGCGAACAACGACAGCGGAAACTATCTCGTCTCTCTTCTCTTCGTATTCTTTGATCATTTGTCCACGCTCTGCCTCGCGGATACCTTGGATGATAACTTGTTTCGCCGTTTGCGCGGGAATACGTCCGAAATCCTTCGGTTTAACCTCTTCTTCGATGATATCACCTATATCGTATTTCTTGGAGATAGCTTTCGCTTCTTCAAGTGTTATTTGTGTTTTGGGGTTCTCGACTTCTGCAACTACTTCCGTTTGTTTGAACATACGAACAGTTTTCTTTTCGGGGTCAAGTGCGATACGAACGTTCAATTGTCCGCCGCTTTCACGTTTATAAGCAGTTGTCAACGCCGCTTCAACACGCTCAAGCATATATTCTTTCGGGATACCGCGCTCCTGTTCAAGGAGTTCGATAGCTGTAAAAAATTCTTTGTTCATTTTTTCTTTCCTTACTATATTTATTATTTTAATTATTTATTATCTTCAAACAAGTCGATCCTCACCGATGCGACTTTGCTTTTTTCTATCTCTACCGTCTTTTCGCCGACAGCAATCGTTACCGCGCCGTCATTTGCGCCGAGAAGTGTTCCGACGAATTGTTTTGCGCCGTCGAGCGGTGCATAAAGCTTCACCGTTACCTCTTTCCCGATAAAGGTGTTTCTTTGGCGGTCGTTTCTCAACTCTCTGTCGAGTCCCGCGCTCGCTACCTCAAGGATATATGGGTCTTTGATCAGATCCGCCTCGTCGAGCAGCTCGTTAATATGCTCGTTTGCAACGCTGATTGCATCCATATCAACTCCGCCCTCACGATCAACCTCGATCGACAGGTTCCAACCCTCGTGGTTTTTGTAGAAATTGACGTCCCAAAGCTCAAACCCAAGACTTTCCAATCGTGGAGTTATCAATTCCGTTACCGCAACTTCGATCTTACTCATGCATACCTCCGTATTTTCCCCATAACATAAGTTAAAGAGTGGCTTTCGCCACTCTTTAGAACGTCGGGGATATATTTCTATTTTCATTATACATATTATTTCCGTTTTTTCAAGTACTTTTTCGTATTTTTTTCTATTTTCATTGAAAATTTAAGGTGTCTATGCTAAAATATTTATGGCTATTTTGACAAAAAAACCAAAAAAGAGGAGCGTTATGAAAAAGATACTATCATTTATTATATTATTCTGTTGGATCCTTCTCGTTTTATACGCGTGCGGCGGTGGCTTGGATGGCGATATCACAGTGACGCTCGGCGGCAAAAAATATGCGCCCGAGGAAAGAGATATATTCGACAGAAGCTACACAGAAAACGAAAAGCCGTGTGTTTTTGCGACTGCGAAGGAAGACGGAGCCGCGATACTATTTTACCAAGATGCTTCTTCCGTGGCGACGGCAAAGGCTTTAGCGGTAACGGCAGGAGATAAGATCTTGATTCCGACGAACGGATGTGTTATCCTTCTCGGCGGCGCGGCGACGGCTGACGAGGTTTTGGTTGACGGATTCGAATTTTTGCCGTTTATCCCTCTTGATTCGTGCGCATCCGTCACCGACGAAAGCGGGCTGACCGGCTTTATATTATCACACAAGGATCCTATTACATTTGACGGAATCGGAAACGTCTTCTTTTCGTCGTCATCGACGACGAAAGCGCTCCCCGAGAGCGCGCTCGGTATCCACACTTCGCGAAAGGCAAACGGAAGCTTTGAAACTGCTTCGTTTGGTGCGGAGAAGACCTCGTCGAAGAACTTCACACTCTGTTTGACCGATGATTATGCAAAAGCTTGCGCGGAGGCATTTATGAAAGAGGAAAACACCTACAAGGTAACGAACACTTCGCTGATAACTCCATACGGCGACAAGCCCACGATCGCGTTCGGTGATTCGTTTGCGACTGTGACGGCAATCAACACGGAGTCAGCTTGTGACGGCGTGAATGTATATGATGCGCGCTCGGGATTGATGCTTTCGCCCGCGCGAGAGGGTGAATTCGTTGACGTCCTCGTGTTCGACGGCGTTGTAACGCATATTGCAAAAAAGAACGAACGCGTCGTTGCGCCATACCCGAACGGATACCTGATCTGCTTCAACGGTGAGGACGCCGTTAAGCTCACCGAAAAGCTCTCTGTGGGCGACAAGATAGAGGAATATTTGTTTGAGCCCGAGACAACGCCGAAGGACTACGTGCTTTTGGCAGGAAAGCATATCATTGAAACAGTATTCTATAACGAAACGCGCACCGCGATAGCGCTCGCGGTCATATATGACAACGATTACAACCGAAGGAGTACAAACACTAACGTCTGGGGCGTTGAGCTTGCGATCGACAAGAACGGAAAGATCGTCGAGATCTCGCAGATGAACGTTGAAAACTCGGGCGACACCGAGATCCCCGAGGGCGGTTACGTGCTTTCCGCGATCGATAACGCATACCGCGTTGCGATGAGCAGAATGAAGCTCGGCGACACCGCAGAGCATATCACGAAAAACGGAATGTACTCGTTCAGAAAGATAAGCGAGGCTAACTTCTATAAAACGGGCGAGGGTGAATACCTCTCGATCTACGATGATAAAACAGCGACGACACCCGTCGTTTCAAACGCGTTTGAGTTGATTCTCGATTCCGACGGCTACGTTATATCAACGAAGGAGGGCGGCGGCACCACCGTTCCGAAGGGCGGGTACGTTGTTTCGGGTATCGGTATCAAAAACATCGAGCTGGTGCGCTTCTATGAAAACGGTTGCAGAGTTATTTTTGACGAGAAGAACCGTTGTATATATCTATTTGGAAGCGACCGCGCTATGCTCGAAAAATACGGTTCTTTGCTCGCCGAAACCGAGAAGACCCTCCACGATTCGCTTGAGTTGATGATCCCGCTCGATTATGAGTATGCGTTTTCGCTCGTTAACACCGCAAAAGACTCGCTTGCGACGGGTGAGCCGACCGACTTTTTCAAAGCCGTAGCGGCGATAGACGAGCTTGAAAATATCTGTGTTCCGTCACTTGCGGTACAAGACCGTGCGGCATGGGTGGTTGGATATGACAATAATGCTGCCGACGTCAAGAAAACGGTCAGCTACGCGCATTCGCTCGGACTGAATACGTTGATACTCTCGCCGTACCGCGACAGCTATGCGCTTTGGGATACGAAGCTCGCTCATCTTTCGAGACACCCCGAGCTTGACGATGGTGTTGACATATTGAAGCTGTACGTTGACGAATGCCATGCGAGAGGGATGAAGCTCATATTTATGCAGTGTTGCTTCACAACGGAAAAGCCGTCGGGCGAATATCCTGATTCCCACTATGTAAACCACTTTGCCGATAAGCTGTTGCTCTCGAAAACGGGGCGCGATGTAGCGTACTTCTACGATTCACCGAGCTATACACTCAACCCATACGACGACGAGGTGCGCGGATTCACGTTGTCAATAATCGAGGAAATACTCAAAAATTATTCAGTTGACGGAATCCAACTTGACTATATACGGTTCCCGCTACCGACCTACTATCAGCTTCATAATTACGAAGACCACGGCTACAACGCGGATATCATCGCGGCGTTCCAACAAAAGTATTTAACCGCGCTAAACCCGAAGAACCTCAACTACAACCATGAGCTTTGGGATGAATGGTGTCAATTCCGAAGCGATATTATTACCTCGTTTGTGAAAGAGGCGAGTGATCTGACAAACGGATATGGCAAACCGCTGTCTTGCACATGCTTTGCGAGCGCGACCGACCGCGAGAAATACGTATTCCAAGACGTAAAGGCGTGGGTTGACGATGGACTGATATACGCTATATACCCGATGATATACTCGCCAACGCTCGAAGGGCAGAAGCAATATGGCGACGAGCTTAAGTCGATAGTCGGTGACGATGTGCGCATCGTGCTCGGGATCGGTACATACGACGGCGAGACGAACGAGGTCGTGCGCGATCAAGTGCAATATTCGTTCGAGCTTGGAAGCGAAGGTAACTCCATATTCGCACTTGAATACATCCAATCGTTCAAATTTGATGCGTTGTATCGTGATTGTTTATACCGTACTCCTGCCGTAACTACCGACTCATACGGTGCGGCAGCGAAAGGGTATTGTGAGATGTTGCGCTTCTTAGTCGAAAAAACGTATGCGTATAAGTACGATGACGATCTCACCGCGCTTCTTAGCGCGATCGACAAGCTTGAGTCCGATTACGGAGGATTCACACCTGACGGGAAGCGCGAAACGGAAAAAATCGAGTATCTGCGCTCACTCGGTGACGCGTTGCGTGCGTTACCGCAGGAAATCGAAACCAACCAAGCTATCGCCACCCACCTCGAGCAGTATATCGACCGCCTGATATCGTGATCCTCTTGCGTAGCATAGGCTTCTCGAGTACCGAAACAGCTACAAAACTATAATACAAAAGTTTCGTCGACCTTTTCAAAGGTCGCGGGTGGAG
>JAZRTU010000029.1:0-5720 GCA_045652185.1 Eubacteriales bacterium
GACTCTTGAGGGTGGATTGATAAAAATAGCCGATAGGATCGCATATATCAACCACGATATCGATGACTCCGTTCGGGCAGGTATAATAAAAAACAGCGATATCCCAAAAGAAATATCCGATATCCTTGGAACTACCCACGGCGAACGTATCAACTCAATGGTCAAATCCGTAATTGAATACGGCACGTCAAAAGGCTCTGTCGGCTTTACAGAACCATACGGATATGCAACGATGCAGCTTCGCGAGTTTTTGTTTGAAAGAGTATATCGTAATCCAACGGCAAAAAGCGAAGATAAAAAAGTTGAAACGATGCTCGGCACAATGTATGATTATTATAAAAAGAATATAGATAAATTGCCTGATGAATATAAACAATTTCTTGAGGAGGACGGCAAGGATCAAGTCGTTTGTGACTTTCTCGCAGGAATGACAGACCGCTATGCAATAGCGTTATTTGAAGAAATATTCGTGCCAAAATCATGGCAAAGATAAAGAAAAGGAGATATTAATGGCTTTTTCGCAACAGTTTCTTGAAGAGCTGAAAGCACGAAACAGAATAGAAGATGTTATCGGACAAGCCGTTACTCTGAAACGTGCAGGTTCGAATATGATGGGGCTTTGCCCGTTTCATAACGAAAAAACCCCTTCATTTACCGTGTTTACCAAAAGTGATTCGTTCTATTGCTTCGGCTGCGGTGCAGGAGGCGACGTCGTCACTTTTGTGATGAAATACGAAAACCTCGATTATCCGTCTGCGATCGAGAATCTTGCGCTTCGTTGCGGACTACCTATGGAGGAAACGCAAAAGCGCCCAACAGATACGGTAAAACGCGAGCGTGTCTTGGAAATGAATAAAGCCGCTGCTCGCTTCTTCCATAATGAGCTCTATTCTCCGAGAGGGAAAGCAGGGCTCGAATATCTCCATAGCAGAGGCTTAAAGGATTCAACGATAAAACACTTCGGACTCGGATTTTCACCAAGCTCGTGGAGCGCACTTTCCGACCACCTGAAAGGACTCGGTTATACTAATAAGGAAATGACCTCAGGATTCCTTGCGGGAATAAGCGGTGATCGAGTCTACGATTATTTCAGAAACAGAGTAATGTTCCCGATAATCGACGTCAGCGGAAACGTCGTCGCCTTTGGCGGTCGTGTAATGAGCGATGAAAAACCAAAATATCTGAATAGCTCCGATACTCCCGCCTTTAAAAAGAGCAGAAACTTGTTCGCACTCAATTATGCAAAGGCAATAAGCAACACCGAGGGATTGATCTTATGCGAGGGGTATATGGACGTTATATCGCTCCACCAAGCAGGATTTAATAATGCAGTTGCAACGCTTGGAACAGCAATAACTCCCGACCATGCAAAAATCATCTCGAAATATACCGATAAAGTATTTTTAGCGTATGATTCCGACGATGCCGGAAAACGTGCAACCCAAAAAGCAATGACTGTCTTGAGTGAGGTCGGAATAAATGCAAGCGTGATCGATCTCGGAAAGCAAAAAGATCCCGATGAATTTATAAAAACAAACGGCAGAGACGTATTTGCCAATAAATTAAAATCAACAACGGGTAGAATCGATTACCAAATAAAAGAGATCCTGAAAAAATACGATCTTGACGATTCCGATATGAAGCAGGATTGTATGAATGAGTTGACCGACTATATCTCGAAACTTTACCCGAAGCCTACGAGAGAGATATATAGCACGAGAGCAAGCGAGATCCTCGGGCTCTCGGTTGACGGAATAAAAAGCGTAGTCGAAATGAAAGCCGCCAAATATGCTAAAAAGGAAAAGCGTGAACGCGAGGAACGAGATATTCGTACACTCGAAGGCTATGGGGACAGAGCAAATCCCGAGCGAGTGCGCTATTCGGACGTTGTCCAAGTTGAAGAACGTATCTTGGGCGTTTTGATACTCCACCCGGAGCTTGGGAAAAAAGCATTGGAAAAGCTAAATGAGGATGAGTTCAATACGTCGCTGACAAAAAAAGTCTTTAAAGTGCTACGCCCGTATTTCGAAAGCGGAACGGAAATAATCCTTTCTGCCAACGAGGAGTTCACGGTCGAAGAACAAGCGGCAATATCGAAATACGTTGCGAAAAGATTACAACTTCAACGCAATGACGAAACAGTGCTGATGACAGATATAGCGACCTTGAGGTCGAAAAATGAAAAAAGAAAACTGGAAAAAAAAGCAGAAACAGATATTGATGCATTGGGAGAATATTTAAATCGCATCAAAGAAACAAAAAAGTAGAACGAAAGGTGAGTTTTATGGAAAAGGAAAATAATTTTAACGAGCTCGTAGAACGTGGAAAAAAACGCGGCAATTTAAGCCCTGTAGATGTGTTAAGCGCATTGGAAGGTCCCGATTGTGAGCTCGAACAACTTGAGAACCTCTGTGAAACGCTTGAAGCAAGTGACGTGGAAATAGGAAACGACGTTGATCTTGCAATGTTTGCAATGAGCGCAGAAGACGAAGAACAACTCGTCTTGGAAACCGACCCCGAAGAGGTTGACGAGCTTTTGGCGCAAGAAGGTCTCGCAATGGACGATCCTGTTCGTATGTATTTGAAGGATATCGGTAAAGTGCCGCTTCTTTCTGCTGACAAAGAGCTTGACCTCGCCTATAAAATGGCACATGGCGACACAGTTGCGAAAAAACAACTTGTTGAAGCCAACCTCCGTCTTGTCGTAAGTATTGCGAAAAGATACGTAAACCGTGGAATGTTTTTCTTGGACCTTATCCAAGAAGGAAACCTCGGACTAATGAAAGCCGTTGAAAAGTTCGACTATAATAAAGGCTACAAATTCTCCACATATGCAACATGGTGGATACGCCAAGCGATCACTCGTGCAATAGCTGATCAAGCGAGAACGATCCGTATCCCCGTCCATATGGTAGAAACCATCAACAAAGTTTTGCGTACGTCTCGTCAGCTCCTCCAAGAATACGGAAGAGAAGCGACAGCAGAAGAGATAGCAATGGAAATGAATATGTCCGTTGAAAAAGTACGCGACATATTGAAAATAGCTCAAGAACCCGTTTCTTTGGAAATGCCTATCGGTGAAGAGGAAGATAGCCATCTCGGTGACTTTATCGCCGATGACCATACACCGTCACCGGTAGAGTCTGCAACCTCCGCAATGCTTCATGAGCAGCTTCTCGAGGTTCTTGCGGAACTCACCCCTCGTGAAGAAAACGTTTTGAAGCTTCGTTTCGGTCTCATCGACGGCAGACCGCGTACACTTGAGGAGGTCGGAAAAGTATTCGATATCACTCGTGAGCGTATCCGCCAAATCGAAGCAAAGGCACTTCGTAAATTGAGACACCCCAGCAGATCAAAAAAACTCAAGGATTTCCTTGATGCATAATTCATAAATCAGAAAGCGTGTTTTAAATCTAAAAACACGCTTTTTTAAATAAAATTGTTAAATAATTACATTTTAATTAAATAAAATGCTAAAAAGCTATTGAAATTTATAAAAAATTTGTGTATAATAAAAAAGTATAAAAGGAAAGGAAGGTCGAATTGATGGATTACGGAAAATTTACTGTAAGTGATAAAACTCAAATGTTTTCAATTAATAATGAAAAACAAGAGGAAATCAGAAAAACTCTTCAAACAGTGTATAATTCTCTGAAGGAAAAAGGCTACAATCCAATAAACCAAATCGTCGGCTATATTCTTTCCGAAGATCCTACCTATATTACGAACTATAATAACGCCCGCGTGTTGATCAGAAAGATCGACCGTGACGAGCTTTTGAAGGCGCTTGTTCAAAATTATTTAGATCTTTGATTGTAATGAAACCGTTTGATTTGTGAACGGTTTTATTTTATCCGAAAAATATGAAAGGTGAAAGGTGTTATGGAGAATATCTTGATGTATAAAAATAAGCCTCTCGTAAGAGAAGGAAACTTCTTGTTCTACGGAAATCCCGAGGACAAATTGATATTGTTTATGAACGTTTTGGATTCCAAAGAACAAAATGGACTAAAGGTAGCAACAAGAGTCCTTGTTCAGATCCAAAAGACAGATGAAAACGTAAGTTATATGGAAAAAATAGTAAAGCAGTGTGAAAAGCCTACGTTTTACGATGCGTTTGAGATCGGATGTATCTGGCTCGAGCGTGAACTTGCTAAATTAAAATAAAAAAGGAGAAACGGCAAAGAAGGGATATAAAATAAAATATCTTTTTTGTGCCGTTTTTTTTACAAATTAAAAAAGAAAAGGAAACGAAAATGAGTGTCTATAAATTAACCTACGGTACTCCCGAAGAACTAACACCAACGAAATTTTCACCCGAAAGCAAAGTCGAAATAACAGAAGTGTGCTCGTGTAAAGTACCCGAGATAGTCGGCAAAAAAACAAAACGCGGATATACACTTGAGTTGCCACTGCAAGCAGGAAGCGAGGTCTACGGATTCGGACTTCAATTAAAAGGCTTTGAACAACGCGGTCATAAAAAAACAATGCGTCCCAATGCAGACCCACCCTCTAATACCGGTGATAGCCATGCACCCGTTCCGTTTTTCGTAACAACTGAAGGTTGGGGACTTTTCGTTGATAGCGCAAGATATGTTGATTTTTACCTTGGATATACAAAAAAAAATAGTAATACTGTATCTGAAACAAATGAGCTGAAAACAACGTTTGCCGAATTGTATGCTACCCGCGAAGTAACGTATACAACTGTAATTACAATAGATATCCCCGCAGTAGACGGTGTAGATATATACGTGTTTAAGGGAGAGAATATCCTCGAACTTGTAAAACAATATAATATGTTCTCGGGCGGCGGCTGTGATGCAGCTCTTTGGGGACTTGGAAACCTGTATCGTTGCCATTCCTTCTTTAACGAAGAACAAGTTTTGAAAATGGCGAGTGATTTCCGCGAAATGAATATCCCTTGTGATATAATCGGTCTTGAACCCGGTTGGCAGACTTGCGCGTATTCAAGCTCTCTCGTTTGGGACGGAACAAGATTCCCGAATTATGAGAGTATGTTGAAAACGCTCAACGAAATGGGCTTCAAGGTGAATTTGTGGGAGCATTGCTTCGTTCACCCGACAAGCCCGCTTCACGAAAAATTGGAGCATTATAGCGGTGACTTTAAGGTTTGGAACGGACTTGTGCCCGACTTCGCGTTAAAAGAAGCAAGAGATATTTTCGTAGAACACCATAAGCCCTATAATGAAAAGGGAGTTAGCGGATATAAACTCGACGAATGTGACGGAAGCGACTATACAGGACATTGGACTTTCCCGAATAACGCAGAATTTCCCTCGGGACTTGACGGTGAACAATACCATAACCTTTTCGGACTTTTATACGCAAAAACAATGCTCGAAACTTATGGCGAAAATAAAACACTCGCCGAGGTGAGAAATATGGGTGCTCTCGCATCATCATACCCATACGTTCTTTATAGCGACCTCTATGACCATAACGATTTTATCAGAGGTGTAGCAACATCGGGATTTTCGGGTATACTTTGGTCTCCGGAGGTTCGCCATGCTGATAGCAAGGAAGACCTCATAAGAAGAGTCCAAACAGTAGTGTTCAGCGTTCAGTCGCTCGTTAATGCCTTCTATCTCGATAAAATGCCGTGGATAGATGCAGGCTGTACAGATGAAATAAGAAAACTTTTCGAACTTCGTATGTCGCTTGTACCGTATCTTTATAATGCATTCAATGAATATAAG
>JAZRTU010000030.1:0-3337 GCA_045652185.1 Eubacteriales bacterium
GAGCTCACCGAGCTTGAGAATACGACCGAAGGAGTTGTCAACTATAACGTTGCGGCGAAGAAACGTGGCGAGGAGATCGTGTTCTTGAGAAAGATAGTCAAGGGCGGAAGCGATGAGAGCTATGGAATCGAGGTTGCAAAGCTCGCGGGCGTGCCGAAAGCAGTCGTTTCAAGAGCGAGAGAGATACTCAAGGAGATAAACGAGCAACAACCGAAACAAGTCGTTTGCGCGAAGCAACAGCTTGAGGACGATAATATCTCGTTCGAGGATATCTCGAAAAACGAGGTAATAGAAAAAATAAAAGCATTGGATATAAATATGCTCACACCGTTTGAAGCGATATCGCTTCTCTATGAATATAAGAAAACGTTGGGTAGCTAAAAGTAAAGGAGTGAACGGAATTTTATGGGAAAGATCAATCTGCTTGATATACAAACAGCAAACCTTATCGCCGCAGGAGAGGTCGTTGAGCGTCCTTCGTCAGCGATAAAAGAGCTTTGCGAAAATTCCGTTGACGCAGGAGCAAGAAACGTTACTGTTGAAATAAAAAACGGCGGTAACACATATATAAGAGTAACAGACGACGGTTGCGGAATTTCCGACGATGACCTTCCGAAAACGATACTTCGCCACGCGACGAGCAAGATCCGCTGTGGTGACGACCTCGATGGAATAATGACTCTCGGCTTTCGCGGTGAGGCATTGGCGGCAATAAGCTCGGTTTCGAGAATGCAGATACTCTCGAAGCAAGAGGGCGACAAAAACGGAAGAACTCTCGTTTCGAACGATGAGGTCGGAATAGTTATCAGTGACGTCGGTTGCCCCGTCGGAACGACGGTTATTGTTAAAGACCTTTTTTATAACGTACCCGCAAGACGAAAATTCTTGAAGCGCGATGCAACGGAAGCGGCAGCAGTTGGTAACGTCGTTGAGAAAATGGCGCTCAGCCACCCCGAAATATCTTTCCGCTATATCAGTGACGGAGAAACGAAGTTTATCACATCGGGCGACGGCAAATTGATCGGCGCGATCTATGCGACTCAGGGACGCACTTTCGGCTCAACACTCGAAAAGGTTGAGTATACTGACGGAGATATGATTCTTTTCGGTTACGTTTCACGTCCCGATTCACCGAGAGGAAGCAGAAGCGCACAGAGCTTTTTCATCAATAAACGTTTTGTTAAATCAAAAACGATGATGGCGGCGCTTGAAGAAGCATTTTCATCATATATCCCGAGAGGGAAATTTCCTGCGTGTTGTATCCATGTTTCGATCAACCCGAAGATGATCGACGTAAACGTACATCCCGCAAAGCTTGAGGTCAAGTTTTCAGACGAAAAACGCATCTTTGACCTTGTGTATTACGGAATAAAAAGCCACCTTTCCGCGAAGGAGATCGACCAAACCGAGCGCTCGTCGCTTCCCCCGCTTGATCCGCAGATGATCGAGCTGTTAAAAACACCGATTCGTGTCAGCGACGAGGGAGAAACCGCTCCTCAAAAAGAAGAGCTTCCGTTTACACCTACCCCAACAGTTAACGAAGAACGTAGCTTCGAGCCTCCTGCATACAGAGTGCCCACATTTGAGAAAACGGTGTTTGTTGAGGCGAAGGTTGAAAACGAACAGAAAGAAGAAAAAGCTAAACCTTTCGAAAACGAAATTGAGAAATCGCAGCTTTTCCTCGATTATGATGAAGAAACAGCGACGCCTACGATAAAAGAAAACACAGATGACGATTATCGACTCGTTGGTGAGGTATATGATGCATATGCTATCGTTGAGAAGAAGGATGGACTCTATTTCATCGATAAGCACGCCGCCCACGAGCGAATATTATATGAGCAGTTAAAAACACAAAACGGCAAATATGCTCAACAGCTCTTTGAACCTATGATCGTCCATCTCTCGCCGAGCGAGTGTGACGTGATGGATGCTAATAAGAGTTTGCTTGAAAAATATGGGTTTTTATTTGAAATAAACGAAACGGACGTCGTTTTAACGGCTATCCCCGACACGCTTTTGCAAAGCGCGAGCGACGTTCCGCAATATATTGAAACACTCGCCTCAAAATTGATCGAAGGCGATACACTTTCCGTCGAAGAACGCACGGACAGAGCGCTTTTCACCGTTGCCTGTAAGGCGGCGCTGAAAGCCGGTGTAGGCAACCATATCGCGCACACAGAATGGGTCGTAAGAAGAGTTATGACGGACGAGGGGATAAGATATTGTCCGCATGGCAGACCGATAATGCGCCGTATTGAAAAACGAGATATCGATAAGTTTTTTGACAGATAGAACGAAAGAAAGGAACAGTTTTTATGAAGTATACTGCGAAACAAAAATGGGTAACATTTTTTAAAAGTCTTTGGACACCGACAATATATTTGGTGCTTCAGGTCGGTATCGGTTTTTTCATGTTCTTTCCGCTCTTGATTGTTACGGTAGCCAAGATGCTCGCCGACCCCGACGGAATCCGCCCCGATGCGAGTGGAATAACGGGAGAGCTGATGGGCACGGCAGCGTTTGTGGATATGTTGATGCTGTTGACGGCGTTATCGGGAATTTTGATGACCGTTTATATGGTGTTCTATTACAGAAAAAAGAAGGGAATATCCTATGCATCGTTGGGTATAACTGATATAAAGCCGAAAAGCGCAGTTTTGGGTGCACTTCTCGGAGTGGGAACGATGTTGACGATCGCGTTTTTGTTGAATATCATATACCAAATCTTCGATATCGGCATCCAAGATGAAACCTCATCGCTTATTTCTGCCGCATCTCCGCTTTGGGCGATGGTGGCAACAGTGGCAGTCGCACCCGTTGTTGAGGAGTTCATTTTCCGCGGATTTATGTTTGAGCGACTTTCGAAGGTGTTCTCACCGAGAATGACGGTGCTTTTAACAGCGATTGCGTTTGGGGTTATCCATATGAATTTGATCCAAAGCAGTTATGCATTCGTTGCAGGACTTTTGTTTGGATATTACAGAGCAAAATATGAAGACCTTTGGGGGTGCATTCTTTTCCATATCTTTGGAAATTTTTGCGGATCATTTGATTTTTCGGTTTTAGGAGAATACGGATATTTGATCGCCTTCGGTGTCGGAATAGTCGTGCTTATCGGAACGTTGATATTTATGCTCGTTGATAAGGAAAAAGGAATGTTTAAAAAAACCGAACCGCAAGAAACGGAAGCGGTCGTTGAATAGAGGACAAAAATGGCTAAATTTACTTTATTGAACCAAGACGGGAGAGCGCGTCGCGGTGAATTTGAAACCGTACACGGAACGATACAAACCCCCGTGTTCATGAACGTTGGCACAAGCGCGGCGATAAAGGG
>JAZRTU010000031.1:0-4790 GCA_045652185.1 Eubacteriales bacterium
ACATTTTCAATAGTTGGGTTTGGCTTGATATTTGAATAGATTTCGTATGCAATTTCTGCACCGTCAAGAATATCTGTTACCTTTTTTGTAACACCGAATTTGATAAGGTCAGGGTCAGATGCAACGAAAGCCTTATTAAATCCACGATTTTTGATCTCTTCGGGAACGGCTTTGATAGCGCCTGCGCCATGATAGGATGTTTCGTTCAATACAAACTTGTTCATGAAATATTTTCTCCATTCCGCCGCAGAAAACGGCATATTTTTAATGATAATATTATATACCAAAATTAAACGCATTTCAATAATTAATTTGTAATATTTTTGTGAAATAAAAAAAGATAACCGTTAAACTGTGAAAATATAAGAAGAATTATTGACAAACAAATGAGTAATGATTATAATCTTTAGAAGTAACAATAATGGATATGAAAGTAATAACGGATATGATCTTTGATGTGCTCGGTTCACACAAAAGATTATTTTATTAAGGAGTTTACCCAATGATAAAAATAGGAATAGTAGGCTACGGTAACCTTGCGAAAGGTGCAGAAAGCGCAATAATTCATAGTAATGATATGGAACTTGTTGCGGTGTTCAGTCGCCGTGACCCGGAAAGCGTAAAAACGATATCGGGCGTAAAAGTTTATCCGATCGAAAAAGCCGTCGAGATGGAGAATGAGATCGATGTAATGATAATGTGTGGCGGAAGCGCCAACGATTTGCCAAAACAAACTGCAGAATTTTCGGAACACTTTAACGTTGTCGATAGCTTCGATACCCACGCGAAAATCCCCGAGCATTTCGAAAGAGTTGACTCGGTCAGCAAAAAAAGCGGAAAAGTCAGCCTTATTTCTGTCGGCTGGGATCCCGGAATGTTCTCCTTGAACCGTCTGTATGGTCAAGCAGTATTGCCCCAAGGAAATGACTATACCTTCTGGGGAAAAGGCGTCAGTCAAGGCCACTCAGATGCAATAAGACGAATAGAAGGCGTTTTGGATGCAAAACAATATACGATTCCTGTTGAAGCAGCGCTTGAAAGCGTAAGAAACGGAGAAAACCCGAGCTTAACTACACGCCAAAAGCATATAAGAGAATGTTTCGTTGTGTTGAAGGACGGCGCAGATAAAGATTATGTTGAAAATGCAATAAAAACAATGCCCAATTACTTTGCGGATTACGATACGACTGTTCATTTTATCTCGAAAGAGGAGCTTGATCGTGATCATTCGGGTATCCCACACGGTGGAATGGTTTTCCGAACTGGTGTAACAGGCTTTAATAATGAGCATAAGCACGTTATCGAATATCGCTTGAAACTCGATAGCAACCCCGAATTTACATCAGGTGTTCTCGTTGCATTCGCAAGAGCTGCATATAGACTTCAAAACGAAGGGAAAAGCGGTTGTATGACAGTTTTTGATATCCCACCGGCATATCTGCATCCGGAATCTCCCGCTGAACTCAGAAAAAAATTACTCTAAAAATTGAACGACCCGATAACATCGGGTCGTTTTTACTGTTATTTGATTGCATCAATAATGACTTTTGCGATCAATTCCATTCCTGCAGAATTGGGATGAAGCTTATCGACCGTGTATTTCGATAAATTGCTTCTATCAATACCGGTATCGACGTCTAATTCGATGATCTCAACATCAAGATTTTCTGCAATTTCTTTAATTGCTTCATTATAATCTTCTAATTCTTTGCCAATCTCGTTTTTTGTTGATGATAAACGCTTCATATCGGGTAAAAGCGTACAACAATAAATTTCGGCATCCTTGTATGTGTTTTTGATATTTGTTATCAATCTGCCATATGCCTCGCTAAATGATTGCGGAATATTCGGCGCATCTTTGGTACCGTCATAATTACCAATATAAATTCCCGCATTAAAATCATTGATACCCATAAATATAACGATAATGTCGGGCTTTGCTCCGCTTGTAGTGTTATGTAGATTTTTTGAGCGTACATTGTATGTTTGACCGCTTGTCACGATCGATCCGGACCACGAGTTGTTAACAGCAAGCTCGTACCCTAACTCTGTATAAACTCTGTGCCACCAAGTTTTTTCAACGCCCATATTTGAGTCGGGATAGTCGCTTTTGGGATACCAAGTCGCATTAGCACCAATTGAGCTGTTGAAAGAAGTGTTGTCTGACCAACCTTTGTAAGTGGAAATGCTGTCTCCGAGAAACGAAATATACTTTTTACCGTCATCGACATCATCGGTGACCTCTTTTTTCATCGAGCGTCCTTCTATTTTGAAAATAAGCGAGTGGTTATTTTGACCTTTCGAATCGAAGACCTTGTTATAGAATCCATATGTGCTGTCGTTTCTCAAAAACATCGGCAAAACAGCCATATCAGTGTCCCCGAATGCCAATGTCTCGTTTGCCTCGAGCTTTATCTCAAGTCCATCTGCAGTAAGCCAGTCTCCGGCTTTTACCCCGTCAAGTTTTCCCGTGAAATCGAGTTCGATCTTCTTTCCGTTTTCAACAGTACAATCGCCTCGTTTTGAAGTAAGATCGGATTTGATGATGTAAACAGGCATAATGAGCCCGTCGCTATCTACCGAATAACCACTTGCGAGTGATGCAAATGGAAACGATATCGATGTTATCACCGTGTCGGAAAACAACGTCGTGTCATATAAAGAAAACGGAGCATATGACGGTAAAAACGGCGAAGAGTAGTTCTCTAAATGTGAACTGTCAAATAATACCGTGTTTTCTCTGTCGTCCTCGGGCTTGGAATCGACGTCGGGCGATTCATCGGTAGTTGATTCATCGGTAGTCGACTCATCGGTAGTTGATTCATCGACATTTGATTCATCGGAAGTCGACTCAACTGAGCTTTCGTGAGTGCTGATATTGTCACTTGTTATATTGCTGATATTGCTTCCGCCTCCGCAGCCAAACAAAACCGAAGAAAACATCGTAATAAGCATTAATATAGCAAAATACTTTTTTATCCTATACATTTGATGCCTCCATGCTGAAATCATTGAAAGTATTATATTATATAAAAACAGAAAAATCAATACGAATCTGTGGATAAAACAAATTTGATTTGCAAAAAAACGGAGCTTTGCTTTCGCAAAACTCCGAAATAAACCAAATATTAGTTAGCGCCATTAACGAGCTTGTCGATCTCAGCAGCGAAATCGTCTTCTCTCTTTTGGAGGCCTTCACCTTTTTCATATTTGTAGAATGCTTTGAGCTTGAACTCAACACCGGATTCCTTGGAAGCAGCTTCAACATATTTGCCGACCTTCATGGAATCGTCCTTAACATAGTCTTGCTCAAGGAGGCAGTTTGTATCATAGAACTTGCTAATACGTCCAATAACCATCTTTTCGATAATGTTTTCGGGCTTTTTAGCGTTAGCGGGATCATTTTTGATTTGAGTCATCAAGATCTCTTTTTCAGCCTCGATAGCTGCTGCGGGAACAGACTCTTTGTCGAGATATGTGGGAGCCATAGCAGCGATTTGGAGACAGCAGTTCTTTGTAACTTCAGCGATTACTGCATTGTCTTTGTTGCATGCACATGTGTCAGCAACAACGATAACACCGGTAACACCACTGCCGTGGATATATGTTCCTGTCACACCTTCAACGAGAAGGAAACGACGAACGGAAATGTTTTCACCGATCTTGAAGATTTGGTTTTTAACTTCAGCTTCAACAGTAACGTCTGTACCGTCATAAGGAAGTGCATTCAATTCTTCGAGGTTAGCGGGTTTGTTAGCGATAATTGTACGAAGAACGCCTTTAACGAAATCTTGGAAACCTGCGTTTTTAGCAACGAAGTCTGTTTCAGCGTTAACTTCGATCATAGCTGTTGTAAGACCATCTTCGCTCTTCATGATGTCAACAACACCTTCAGCAGCAATACGGTCAGCCTTTTTAGCAGCAACAGCAAGACCTTTTTCTCTTAAAAACTTTATAGCTTCATCGAAATCACCGTTAGTAGCTTCCAATGCTTTTTTGCATTCCATCATACCAACGCCTGTTTTTTGACGAAGAGCTTGTACGTCTTTTGCACTAATAGCCATTATAGTATATCTCCTTAATAATTATTCAGCAGCTTCAGCTTCAGCAGCTTCTTCAACAGCTTCTTCTGTAGAATCTGTGAATTGTTCGCCTTGTTTGCCTTCGAGAACAGCATCAGCGAGTACGGAAGCGATGAGCTTGATACCTCTGATAGCATCGTCGTTGCCGGGGATAACGTAATCGATTTCATCGGGATCACAGTTTGTGTCAACGATAGCGATTATCGGAATACCCAATTTTTTAGCTTCTTCAACAGCGTTGCGTTCCTTTTTGGGGTCAACTATGAAGATAGCGGAGGGAAGACCACCCATTGTCTTGATACCACCGAGGTTTTTCTCGAGGTCAGCAACAGCTTTGTGGTGAGCGGCAACTTCTTTCTTTGTGAGAAGCTCGAGGGTATTGTTCTCTTCGAGAGCATGGAGATGCTCAAGGCGTTTGATGCTCTTAGCGATAGTCTTGTAGTTTGTCATCATACCGCCGAGCCAACGATTGTTAACGTAGTACATCTCGCAACGGAGAGCCTCGTCTTTAATAGCTTCTTGAGCTTGTTTCTTTGTACCAACAAAGAGGATTTTACCGCCGTCAATAACTGTTTGACGAACGAACTCATAAGCTTCCTCAACTTTTTTGAGGGTTTTTTGAAGGTCGATGATATAAACACCGCCTCTTTCGGTGAAGATGTACTCAGCCATCTTCGGGTTCCACTTTCTGGTAGGATGTCCGAAGTG
>JAZRTU010000032.1:0-10930 GCA_045652185.1 Eubacteriales bacterium
AACCCCTCTGCTTGTGTCAATATAGACCCCATTAATTTTGCAAAAATATTTACATTAAATCAGTAGTGTGGTATAATAAAATAAAGTGAGGTGTTTTTATGAGTAAAAAAGGAATAGAAGTCGCAACGAAAAAACTTGAAGAGTATTATGCAAAGTTTCCGGATTGGTACTGGAAATTTGGTTTGCACGATGCGGAGATACTTTCAATTTGTGAATTGGAATTAACACCTAATTGGAAAGAAAAGCACCCAAAAAGGAATTGCTTAGAAGTTTTACTGAATAGCAAAAACGCCTACGAAACTAACATTAAGAAAATATCATTATATAATTATGCTATCACAGCTATGAAAATGAATGCCACAGAGCCTATTACTCTTGAAGAATTTCGAGGTGTATATTGGTTGGGGGATAGCATTGAACAGTTGGAAGATGGTGGGTATTTATTAGAGATTGAATGCACCGATACCCAAAGCAATCCTATGTATCTCTCCGTAAAGTTTGAAATTCCCGAAATAGAAAGAAAATAAAAATTGAACAGGCGGTCATTGACCGCCTGTTTCTATATTATAGTCGATAACCAATAAATTACACCATACACCACACTCGCCGCAGTACCATAAACAATAACAGGCCCCGCAATAATAAAAATCTTCGTGCCAAGCCCCGTGATGAACCCCTCGCTCTTGTTGTCGATCGCCGCCGCCGCAATAGAGTTCGCGAACCCCGTTATCGGAACGAGTAGCCCCGCACCGCAAAACCGCGCGATCGTGTCAAACCTGCCAAACCCCGTCAAAAGCCCCGCAAGAAAAATAAGACTGCAAGAGCCGAGAAAAGATGCGTCCTTTTCCGCAACGCCGAGATATTTGTAAACATCAATAAAAGTCTGCCCCAAACAGCAAACGAGCCCACCCGAAACGAACGCCAAAAAGCAGTTTCGGGTGCTTTTCGTCCGCTTCGCCCGTGACTCTGTGTAATTAACATATTCCTTTTTATTCATAATCCACCAACAACGTTTTTTTATATTGTTCCGAAAAAAGAAAAATTTTATACACCCGTTGACAAAAATTATAACCTAAGCTAAAATATAAAAAGTACGAAAATAGGAGAAAAAGAAATGTTGTCCTTTGAAAGCGATTATACAACAGGTTGCCACCAAAAAATACTTGAAGCATTGATGAAAACTAACTCCGTCAGCCAAACGGGCTACGGCTTTGACGAGTATTGCGAAAGCGCAAAAGAAAAAATAAAAAAAGCAATTGGAAGAGAAGAAGCAGAAATATTCTTTCTCGTCGGCGGAACACAAACCAATAAATTGACAATAAGCGCATTGCTTAATAATTATGAGGGTGTTATCAGCGCGACAACAGGCCATATCAACGCCCACGAAGCAGGCGCAATAGAAGCGAGCGGCCATAAAGTCCTCTCGCTCCCGAGCCATAACGGAAAGCTCGACGCGGGTGAGGTCAGAGATTACCTGAAAACATTCTATGCCGACGAGACCTATACCCATATGGTCTTTCCCGGAATGGTCTATATCTCACATCCCACCGAATACGGCACTCTCTATACAAAAAAAGAGCTCACAGACTTGAAAACCGTCTGCGACGACTATAATATCCCCCTCTACCTCGACGGCGCAAGACTCGGCTATGCCCTTGCATCAAAACAAACCGACGTCACCTATGAAACATTGTGTAATACCTGCCACGCATTCTATATCGGCGGCACAAAGGTCGGCGCACTCTGCGGCGAAGCATTGGTGTTCCCGAACGGTAACGCTCCGAAAAACCTCTTCACAACGATAAAGCAAAACGGCGCACTCCTCGCAAAAGGCAGACTCCTCGGAGTACAGTTCGATACTCTTTTCACCGACGGACTCTATAACGAGCTCGGCAATAACGCGATAGAAAAAGCCGAAAGACTCAAAAAGATTCTTGATGACAACGGATATCGCTTCTTCTTGAAAACGGAAACCAACCAACAGTTCGTCATTCTCGAAAACGAAGAAATGAAAGCTCTTCGCCAAAATGTCGCCTTCAGCTTCTGGGAAAAATATGACGAAACCCACACAGTCGTGAGGTTCGCTACCTCGTGGTCAACACCCGACAGCGACCTCGATGCGCTTGAAAATATATTGAAAAAATAAAGGTGAAAAATGCAAGAAGTCATCGTAACAAAAATGAAAAAAGATGATGTAGCGGACGAATTGATAAAATTTGCCGTTATCAGCGCAAAATATGACGGAAAATGGGTTTTTGTCCGTGATAAAGAGCGTACCACCCTCGAAATAACGGGCGGCCATCGTGAAGATGGCGAGACCGTGCTCGAAAGCGCACACCGTGAGCTATATGAGGAAACGGGCGCGACCGATTATACTCTTGACGAGGTCTGTACCTATAGAGTAACCATCGACGGCGTTGCATCCTACGGAACTCTCTTTTTCGCCGACGTGAAAGAATTCGGCGATATCCCCGAGGAGTTTGAGACCGCAGAGAGAATATATCTCGATACACTTCCTCAAAACCTCACCTACCCACTGATCCAGCCGTCACTATATAAGTATACTGAAGAATGGTTGTCAAAAAAAAGCTGATATGAAGACCTACGCCCCCGACTATTATAACGACTTCAAATGTATCGCCGATAAATGCCAAAATAGCTGTTGTATCGGCTGGGAAATAGATGTCGACGACAATACCTATAAAAAGTATATGTCCCTCAATTCTCCGCTCGGAGAAAAATTGAGAAAAAATATAACCGAAGAGCTACCCCATAGCTTTAAACTCCGAGAAAACGAAAAATGTCCGTTTTTGAACGAAAACGGACTTTGTGAGTTGATACTTGAACTCGGGGAAGATTCGCTTTGCGATATATGTTCGCTCCACCCAAGATTTCGTAATTTCTATAATACAAGAACTGAAATCGGCCTCGGACTCTGTTGCGAGGCAGTAGTAGAGATCGTTCTGTCAAAAACGACTCCGACAAGCCTCATCGTGATCGACGATGACGGTGAAACGGATGTGACCGACGAAGCGGAAGAAGAAATAATAGAGCTGCGCGATAATATCCTCTCGCTCCTTAGCGATAGAAGGTGCTCATTGGACGAGCGTGTAAAAACCCTGCTTGAAAGCTTCGCCTTGCCCGATGCCGTGCTAAAATTGTCGGAATTCCAACTCGTGTTCAACTCACTCGAATATATGTCCCCAATTTCAAAAACAGCCTTTTCGTCGCTTTCGGACGAAAAAACGTTAACCGATATCGAAGCTGAACAACTCCTAAATTATTTCGTCTATCGCTATGTTGCGAATTCAATCGACGATGCGGAAATAAGAGCATACCTCGCGTTCGCACTCCTTTCAATTAGCGTTATCTCCGCACTCGCAAAAATAATGCCGAAAGCGGAAGCATGCCGTCTCTATTCCTCCGAGATCGAGTATAACGAGGACAACGTCGAAAAAATAATTGATAAAATATATGAAATAATAGGTGAATAATGCTAAAAATAATGTTTGTATGCCACGGCAATATCTGCCGTAGCCCAATGGCAGAATTTATAATGAAGGATATGCTGAAAAAAGCGAATATTCCTGCCGTCGTCGAATCGAGCGCAACAAGCACCGAGGAGATATGGAACGGCATCGGTAACCCCGTCTACCCACCCGCAAAAGCGGAACTGCTCAGTCACGGAATAAAATGTGACGGAAAACGCGCAATTCAGCTCAAAAGGGAAGACTATGAAAAATACGACCTCTTCGTCGGTATGGATAGCGCAAATATAAGAAATATGCATCGCATCCTTTGTGGCGATAAGGACGGCAAAATAAGAAAATTAATGGACTATACAAGCCGTGGCGGCGACGTCGCAGACCCGTGGTATAGCGATCGCTTCGACGTCGCATACCGCGATATATACGACGGCTGTAAGGCACTGCTCGAAATAATAAAAAACAACCAAAGTTGTTGAAAAAATAATAGAAATATGCTATAATTAAATAGTCTATGAAATAAATCAGTTTGGAGAAACTATGAAACTGAAAAAAATAAAGCTCTCCGCGATCTCAACAATGCACTATGTAAAATTGGTCTATAGATCATGTCTGTTTCTTCTCGCGGCAGTTGTCTATGTAGTCGGAAAAACAAAAGGTGAGACTACCTTCGAAGAAATGAAAATACTCCCTTGGGTAATGGGACTTATTTGGGTAGTGTTTGCAACAGAAATTGCCTTTCGCTTCTTTCCATCGAAGCTTGAAAGTATGGGATGCCAAAAGCAGTTCAAGAAAAACTATATCCCAACAGGCGAGATCACACCGAAATTACAGTCATGGAAACGAACGTTTACCGTTGCAGCCGTTTGGTTCGCGCTTAATGGTATAATCGGAGCGCTCTATTTTCTGAAAATAATTGACGTTGGAATTTTGGTTTTAATATCACTTGCATATTCCGTGTGTGATATGATATGTATCCTCTTTTTCTGCCCGTTCCAAACGTGGATAATGAAAAATAAATGTTGCACAGTATGTAGGATCTATAATTGGGACTTCCCAATGATGTTCACCCCGTTTATCTTTATCCCGCATATATATACTTGGAGCCTGTTTTTCCTTTCGCTCTTGCTTCTCTTACGTTGGGAGCTTTCCGTCCACCTTCACCCCGAGCGCTTCTCCGAAAAAACTAATGCGTGCTTGGAATGTAAGAATTGCTCCGAAAAACTCTGTCACCATAAAAAACAGCTTCAGTCATTTATAAAAAATAATCGCTTCCATAGAAGATAAAAAATCCGAAACGGTTTTTCCGTTTCGGATAATTTTTTTAGTCTTCTTTTTTTGTTCTCTTTTTGAATAGGAATGTCCTGAACAAAAATACGTTCAATACCGCAAAGAACAAAACGAAAATAATGAGTGTCAAATAAGGCTTCGTCGGTGCGAGCGTTGCTAAGAACATCATCGGGAATCCGAGCACAATAGCAGGGAAGTTCTGATAAACGAGGTTGTCAGACGCCGGTGTCTTGAAATCACCGTCGATCTCACGAAGAAGGATAACTCCCGTGCTCGCCGTACCGGTGAGCATACCATACATCATCAAAAATTGCTCTTGAACGTAATCCTTGAAAAGAAGCTTTGCAATGAGTAGGTTGTAAAGGTATGTGAACACAAGTCCTACAACACCGAGAATAAGCATAATTCCCCAATAGTTTTCCAAAACATCGAGTCTGATCGCCGCAATACCCGAAACGACCATAATATCGAAGAAAAAGTTGCTCGCTCTCGTCATAAGAAAGTTGTTAGTGATCTTTTTCTTCATAATGTTCTTTTTCAAAAGGAAGTTAAGAATAAGCTTAATAAGTGTCGCAAATATAACACCAAGCAAAAAGTTAAACCCGAAAATTACGCTTTTCATACCGGGAAGAAGATTACCGAGCCCGGTCATCGCCAAAAAAGTAATAGCATAAGCAACGACAATAAGAGCAATTTGAAAAGTCATCTTGTCAATGCTCTCTTGCATCGGTATTTCTGCATCGGAGTCGATCTGTTCAGTATAAAGGCTTCCGTCTTTTCTTTCCGAACGAACGATCTTGCCTTTCTTTTTCATTATGTTAAGGTGAATAACACCGCCGAGCGATGCCGAAAGAAAACCGAGCGCCGCAATGGTCAACCCAAAGCTTCTACCGCCACTGAATCCAAAATCGACTTCATAAATGTTTCCGTAGTTGAGTGCTTGCCCCGTTCCTTGTCCGAATCCAAACGGCAAAAGCACGCCTGCCGCACTGAAAAATCCGTCAATAACTAACGCCGCAATAATTGTAATTCCGAGTCCCAAAATACCTTGCAATAAGTATGTAGAAACGGTAGTAACGCCGGTGTTTATGATCTCTCCCATCCTTTTTTTGTTAAGAGAACCACCGTTAGTCTTGAACGAGGATGCAATAAACCCAAGTGCAAGAGTGTGATATGTAATTATTTCAAGTGTCTGCATTCCGTGTCCTTCAAATGCAGGTGAATCAAAAAGCACCTCGCCCGTAATAGAGTGATAAACAGCGGAAGTTATCAAAAGTATCAAACCACCGATAACCGAAGTCGGAATAAGCGAGTTGCGAAGAAATGGAATACTTTTCTTTAAAATATTGCCGAGAATCAAACTGCCTAAAAGCGCAGCGAAAAGAAGCATCCAGCTCCAAACACTATAGTCCCAAAAATTGTTCATGTTCTTCTCCTTTAGTGATGTTTTTAAACCTGTTGAAAATATGAACGTATTTCAACGCGTTGAACCCTTTTTCGCCCTTTAATTGATATATCTTCCCACCAAAATAAATATTTGCTTTATTTCTTCCAAGTACAGTGACAGCATTAACCTCGTCAAAGTTGAACGTTTGCGAAAATCCTTCCGAAATAGCCTCTATCCTGTCGCCAAAAAGCTTGAACGTAATATCCTCTTTGATCAGAGCTTTCTTCTGATATGGAATAACCTCGAAAATAGAAGCTTTATCGACAAAAATCGCATTTTCCGTCAATGTTGTAACGTCAGTCGAGTTAACGTATTCCTTCTGCCAATCGTACCAATCTGCAACAAATCTGAACCTCGCCTCGCAGCCAACACCCTCAAATTCCTTTGTTGGTAAATACTTGACTGTTCTTCCGCATTTGAGACATTTCAACTCATCGCCACAGCTCTTGTGATGTGCAAACCCACATTCGGGACAAATATAAATGCATCTTTCAAGATATTCAGCAAGATGCTTCGACTCAAATCTTGCATCAGCGATCGCCTCGTCAACGAAAAGCCCTTCCTTGATAACCTCGAAAAGCTCATCGTCACTCATCTTTGCATATTCCTCAGGCATGATCACCTTCGAAACATAACCTCGCATCTTTCCTTTGCGAACATCATCACTCCAACGAGGATTAGTGCCATATCCGCCTTCAAGTCGATATAAAACGATCGGAGTGCGAAGCTTCTTCGCCAACATCGCAATAGAAGGACTCATATATTCCGTCCTACCGCTGTATGTCCTGTTTCCTTCGGGTGCAATACAAATTGTCCCGCCCTCACGAGCAACGCGCATACAATCAAGTATCGCCTGAACGTCAGTAGTCTGTTTCTTTATCGGTATCGGCGCAACAAGATAACGAATCGCCGACGAAACCCAACCTTTAGAAAAAATATCTTCACTCGCGAGATAATAAATAGGACCTCGAAATGCCATCCCAACGAAAAATTGGTCAAACGGTGTCTGATGGTTAAGTAAAACTAAATACGGTCGGTCCTCTTGCTCGCGAAATTTTTCAACAGTAACACCATATTTGATGCGTGAATAAGGATATAAAATAGCATACGCAATGTTTCTGACAACCTTGTGCCGGAACCGTAGCCATTTCTTTTTCTTCTTGTTCTTGCTCATATCCAATAACCTGCTTATGCATTATTTGTATATAAATCACCGAATAATTATACCATAAAATCAGAACTTCTGTCAACCTTTTTAAAAACAAAAATACCTAATATAGTAAAGTATGAATAAAAAATTAATGGAATTTAAAGCGTTTGAAATATAATAAAACAAAAAAACCTATAAAAAATGCTACCCATTATAAAATGAGTAGCATCCTAAATCAAATATTAAATGCGTTCAAAACTATTTGAAGCTTTCTATAGCATCAACGATCTTTTGAATGTCGCTGTTTGCTTTTTCCATAACACTGTCAACTTCAGACTTGAGGTTGGTGTTGCCATCGGAAAGAAGCTTGTGGAGAAGTGCAGGGAAACCACCGATCTTATGGATCATACCGAGTTCACAACCGGAGTTTGTGAAGATAATGTCAAGCATATCTTTACTTCTCTCGTCAGTTGTCTTTTGGAGTTTGCAAAGCTTTTCGATGTAAGCGGGCGTAAGAAGATTCTTTCCTTGAACAGCCATCTCTTCCATAACAGCAGAAACATAGTCTTCGTGCTCGGCATCAAGAGCAAAAGGAACACCAACTGCAAAACCGCCGTAGGGAGAAATAAGAGCATAGTAATCGTCTTGGTTCTCGTCGTATTTCGGGTGCGGCAAGAAACCGAAGTCACCTGTCATCTGACCGATAACCTTTGCAATGTTACCTGTGTGGTCAGGCATAAAGAGTGTTCTGTTTTGAATGAAAGTGTCAAAACCTTCTTGAATGGAAACGGTTTTCTCGTTAACCTTCAAATAGTTGCCCTCTTGAACGAGATAATCAAGAGCAGCCTTTATCTTTGTGATACTGGAGTCTGTGTTGAGGTTTACAACGGGAAGTCCGTTAGCATCCTTTTTAACAGTAGGTTCACCGCAAGCATAAGAAATAGCCCACATAATAGAAGCTTGACCAACGAGACCGTATTGGTCGAGTGCGGTCCAAGCGGGATCACCATCGAGGTCTTTTTTGAGACTCTTCGTGATCTCAAACATCTTGTCGTATGTCCATTGATTGTTGTCTACCAAATCATAAAGATTCGGAACACCATTGTTAGCTTGAACAGTCTTGTTGAAATAGAGCAAATAGATGCAGTTAATGTGCGCAAAACTGATGTCACCAACTGCGAAATAAACGCTGTCTTTAAGTGCAGTATCGTTGATAAATGTTTGACTCCACCAGTCGCCTTCGAGATTGTTAAGATATTTGAGTGATTTGAGGTCAGTCCAACATCCTGCTGTTGACAACAATCCCATGTTGTAAAGTGTGCCTTCAGCCATGTGATATTGGTTGGTGCCGCCGTTGTGAGCATCCATGATCTTGTTGTAGAAAGAAGAAGTCGAGCCGCCCTCGGGGTTGGTGTCTCGGTCGAGAACCTCTTTTATATCAATACCAAAGCGTTCTTCAACACGGTTGATACGTTCAACTGAAGCATCGTTAACAACGTTGCTTTCGAATTCGTATTCATCAGACCCACCGAAATACATCATTGTCGCAGAAGTAATATCAAATGCATATCCGGAAAGAATGATAAATTCTTCACCTTCAAATTTGAGATCAGACGGAACACCTGAAACGTATTCTGTTTCGGAAGTTGTTCCCGATGTGTTGTCTTCAACAGAAACATCGTTTTTCGAAACATCCTTCGATGTGTCGTTGCTTGGTTGGCAAGAACAAAGAATCGCCAACAACATAACGGCAACAAGAATAAAACTAAGAGCTTTTTTCATATTAAATGCCTTTCAATATAATATTGTCGTACAAAAGTACCGATTAAATTTTATTATAACAAAGAGAGCGCGATAAGTCAATCCCCAAAAAGAGAGATATATGTAATTTGTCAAAAAAAAGAAAATGCACCAATTATATAAAAAATTATATAAAAAATTATAAAAAAATGCTACCCATTATAGAATGAGTAGCATTTAATATTATTATTTCAAACGCGTAAATTACACTTTTAGTGCGTTCAAATTATTGCATGCTTTCAATAGCAGAGATAAGTGCTTGAATATCAGTATCAGCAGTACCTGCAAGAGAATCGAGCTTGGATTGAACGTTCTTTTCTTTACCGGAAAGCATAGTTTGAAGTGTAGAAGGCAAGTTACCGAACTTGTGGATCATACCGAGCTCACAACCGGAGTTTGTGAAGATGATGTCGAGCATATCTTTACTTCTCTCGTCAGTTGTCTTTTGAAGCTTACAGAGTTTTTCGATATAAGCGCCTGTGAGCACGTTCTTACCTTGAACAGCCATTTCTTCCATAACGGCAGAAACAAAGTCTTCTTCAGAAGTATCGAGTGTGTAAGGAACAGCAACGCCGAGACCGCCCCACGGGGAGATAAGTGCTTGGTAATCTTCTTGGTTTTCATCATATTTCGGGTGCGGCAAGAAACCGAAGTCACCTGTCATTTGACCGATAACCTTAGCGATGTTACCTGTGTGGTCAGGCATAAAGAGTGTTCTGTCTGTCCAGAATGTATCAAATCCTTGGTCAGTAGTAGTTGTTGTACCATCAACGATGAGGTAGTTTCCGTCTTGTGTGAGGTAGTCGAGAACAAATTGGATCTTCTCAACGCTGGTACCCTTGTTGAGGCTGAGTGTGGGGAGTCCATTTTCGTCTTTTTCAGCAACAGGAGTGTTTGTAGCGTAGGAAATAGCCCACATGATGGAAGATTGACCAACGAGACCGAATTGGTCAGCGTATGTATATTTACCATCGCTGTCGAGGTCAGCCTTGAGGTCTTTTGTGATCTCGAACATCTTGTCATATGTCCATTGGTTGTTGTCTACCAAGTCGTAGAGATCGGGAATTTCATTGTCTTTTTGAACGTTCTTGTTGTAGAAGAGCAAATAGATGCAGTTGATGTGACCGAAAGAAATGTCACCAACAGAGTAGTAGATGCTGCCCTTGATAGAAACGTCATCATTGAATTTTTGTGCCCACCATTCGCCCTCGAGATTGTTGAGGTACTTGAGAGTGGTGAGGTCGGTAAGACAGCCTTGTACTGTCAAATAACCCATGTTGTAAAGCGAACCTGTTGTCATATGGAATTCGCTTGTACCTGAGTTGTTAGCTTCAAGCACTTCGTTGTAGTAGGAGGAGTTAGCACCGCCGCCTGCTGCACTGTCTTTTGTCATCTTTTCGATGATGTCAACGTTGAGTTTTTCTTCAACGATGTTAACACGTTCGACAGAAGCATCGTTAACAACGTTACTTTCAAGCTCGTATTCGTCAGAACCACCGAAGTAAGCCATTGTAGCGCTTGTGATGTCGAATGTGTAACCGGAAAGGATAACGAATTCGTTACCTTCGAATTTGAGATCGGAAGGAAGTCCGGAAACGTATTCGTTGCTACCGCTTGCGGAAGTATCGGTCGAAACTTCTGTCGAAACATTTCCGCCTTGAGATGTTTCATTGTTGGGTCCGCAAGCACAGAGCAACGAAATAGCCAACAACGCAACGAGGAGTACGCTGAGAATCTTTTTCATAAGATAAAACCTTT
>JAZRTU010000033.1:0-1952 GCA_045652185.1 Eubacteriales bacterium
GGACTTTTTCGAAAAAAAGTCCCCCCTCAAAAAAGGTTCTCATATTAATAAAAATCAGCGTTGTACTCTGCCGCTGCCGTCGCCGCCTGCGAGTTTTTCCACTTCGGAAACGGAAACACGGTTATAGTCACCCTCAACTGAATGCTTGAGCGCTGATGCGGCTACTGCAAACTCGATCGCCGATTGGCTATCCTTATCGTTCAAGAGCGCATATATAAGCCCTGCACCGAAACTGTCGCCGCCGCCAACGCGGTCAACGATATGGAGATGATATGATTTCGAGAAATAATAACCCTCGCCGTCGTAGAGCATTCCCGCCCAATCGTTATCGCTCGCGGAGATAGACGAACGGAGCGTTATTGCAACCTTCTCGAACCCAAACTTATCCGAAAGCTGTTTCGCGACACTCTTATATCCCTCGTGGTTGAGTTTACCGCCGTAGATATCTGTGTTCTCGGCTTCGATCCCGAAGACGTCCTTCGCGTCCTCCTCGTTGGAGATACATACGACAACGTACTCACAAAGCTTAGTCATAGCCTCGCGCGCCTCTGCTCTCGTCCAAAGCTTTCCGCGATAATTGAGGTCGCACGATATCTTTACGCCCTTTTCCTTCGCTTTTTTACAAGCTTCGAGACATATATCGACGAGGTTTCCGCCGAGCGCCGGAGTGATTCCTGTGAAATGGAACCAATCTGCGCCGTCAAATATGTTATCCCAATCGAAATCGCTCGGGACTGACTCAGCTATCGCCGAATGAGCACGGTCATAGATACACACGCTTCCTCTTTGAGACGCACCCTTTTCGAGGAAATAGATACCGACTCTATCGCCGCCGCGCACTATTTTCGACGTATCGACACCAAAGTAGCGGAGCGAATCGACAGCACCCTGACCGATCGCGTGCTTCGGCAATTTCGTAACGTACACGCTATCAAGCCCAAAATTTGCGAGGCTGACAGCAACGTTCGCTTCACCGCCGCCAAATGTCGCTTGCATTTGGTCGTTTTGGAAAAATCTATAATATCCGTTTGGAGCGAGTCTGAGCATAAGCTCGCCGAATGTAACTACTCTTTTCATTATTCTCCTGCCTCCATTTTCTCAAGCGCTTCTTTAACGAAGAAGCTACCGCCGATCGCGGCAATTTTGTCAAACGCGAGGAATTCATCGATATTGCTTCTGTCAACACCGCCTGTCGGGATAAATCTCACCTGCGGGAACGGTGCTGAAAGCGCTTTGAGCGCCTTTAGTCCGCCATACACATTTGCGGGGAAAAATTTTACCGTCGTAATGCCGAATTCAAGCGCCGCCATTATCTCGGTCGGTGTTACGCAACCGGGGTAATAGGGGATATTTTTTTCTTTACAAACAGTCGCAACGGATGGAGAAAAACCGGGAGATACGATAAATGTTGCGCCTGCTTTGAGCGCTGCTTCGCACTGCTCGGCATTGATAACAGTACCTGCGCCGATCTCCATATCGGGATAGTTTTTCACTGCATACTCGATAGCCTCAGCCGCACAAGCAGTACGGAAGGTTATCTCTGCACACATAATACCGCTTTTTTTCAGAGCGATCAAAATCTTGTCGGTTTCCGAAATTTCTTTTATAACGACAACGGGAATAAATTTTTGCATATCTATAAAACCTCCATATCTGTTATACGCCCGAATATGCGGCAAACCCGCAATCTATCGGAAGAACTACGCCTGTGATAGCCGATGCTGATCTATCGTCGCAAAGGAAAAGTGTTCCGCCGAGCAACTCACTCGCATCAACGAACCTTCCCATAGGAGTGCCGTTCAAGATCTTCGCACTTCTTGCCGTCGGTGTTCCGTCCTCTTTAAAGAGGAGCGCTTTATTTTGCGCCGACACAAGAAAACCGGGAGCGATCGCGTTGCAACGAATGCCTGTTCCCGCAAAGTGAGTCGCCAACCACTGAGTAAAGTTGGAAA
>JAZRTU010000034.1:0-9054 GCA_045652185.1 Eubacteriales bacterium
GAACTTTTAGGAGGTAAAAGTCTATGAGCATTTTCACTGTAAGACGACCGGCAAGAATAACCGTGTTGAACGTCGAGACGCGCTTGTTCTCAACAAAAGTATCATATTTGGCTACATATAGCGATAACACAACGAAAACGTTTCGAAAAAAGGTGAAGGAGCTGCGGACGGCGTTTGTATACGGAAGTCAGCCACGTATAGTCAAGGTCGAATACGTGTTCAAGGACTTCCCACGCTTGCTTGGTTTTGCAGGGACCATCGTCTTTTTGATTACGTTGAGCGACCGCACGGTAGACCTCGTCAGAGCAAAGGAAGGAACAAAACGATGCAACGAGCTTCTTTCGCGGGTGTTGTCGACCGAGCATATTGAATTTGACACAGATACCGCCGACTTCACAGAAGAACCCACGGAAGCCGACACCTCAAGCACCTATTCCGCAAACGAGGACAGACGGGAAATGGAAACCGACTTGGATATTCCGATCGAGATATTGCCGAATCTATATTCTTTGTCCGTCTCGAACGTTGCCATCAAACACCATCAAACGTGGGAAAAAGGCAAAAAGACGTTCGATTACGCCACGTTGAAATGCAGAGTGAACTATCGCTTGAACGGAAGAAAAGAAGGAAAAAGATATATTATCGTCACGAGCTATGACGAAAAGGACGGAGTCTTGGATGTCTATGGTGATTATGATAAACATCATTTCACGGAAGCAGGAAACGAATTTATCGAAATTTGCTTCGATTACTACGATAAGCGTCCTGTCAGCAAGATAGGAATATCGATAAAAGAGTCATAAAATTGAATGGTCTTGGCTCGACCGACAAAATGAATATGATACTCATCGTGTTGCCGAGACGTGAATGCGGACGAGTATTAAAGGAAATAAGAAAAATGTGCCAAAACAACGTGTTTGTCGTCGCTTCCGAGGTCAGCAAATACGCGGGCGGCTACGGTATGGTAAAATAAATGAAGATCGATAACAGTATTTTGAAGCATTACCTGAAAAACGTATATTTTATAACGGGAACGGCGTACGCGGGGAAATCCACTGCGGCAAAAATGTTGGCAGATAGGTTCGATATGGTGCTTTGCGGTGAAAATTATCATATGGAAGTGTCAGAGCTTGTTGCGACACCCGAAACGCACCCTGACCTATGCTATAATAAAATGCTCACCGATTGGAAGGATTTCGTGATGCGTTCGCCCGAGGAGTATGAGCGTTGGATATATGCTGTCGGACGTGAGGCGGCTGAGTTCGAGGTCGCGCATCTTATCTCGCTTCCAAAACACAGAAAGGTCATCGTCGATACGAATATCCCGCTCGACGTTTTGAAGGAGATAAGTGATTTTGAGCACGTCGCAGTAATGCTTTGTCCGCAATCTATGAGTGTAGACAGGTTTTTCGACAGAAGCGACAGCGAAAAGCAGTTTCTTTTGAACGTTATCGATAGTTGCGACGAACCTGAAAAGGTGATGGCGAATTACCGAGAGGGACTCTCACGAATAAACAGTAAATCGCATTATGACGAATATGCGAGCAGCGGATTTTTCACCGTCGTGCGTGAGGACGACGGCAACGATACTCGTGAAGAAGTTTGCGGCATTTTAGCGAAGCATTTTGGATTGATTGGATAATTGAGGTATAAAAATGCACGATAACACTAAAAAAGGCACAAAAAACGTGTCTCCGTATTTTGACGATATCTTGGCGCTATATGACCAATGTCTGTTTCTCGGAACTTGGTCGCCGATGGATGCGCCGTCTGATCTGCATTTTCATAAACAGTTAGAGCTCGGACTTTGTCTTTCGGGACGAGGTGTGTTCTATATCCACGGCGAGGTATATCCGTTCAGCGCGGGTGACGTATCGGTGATATACCCGTGGGAGAACCATATCGCTCAAAGCGCGAAAAGTTCTCCGAGTAATTGGCTTTTCTTGACAGTCGATACAGACGAGCTTTTTCGTGGTGCGCAAAACGAAAATGTATTGCGGGAATTGGCTTTTCGACCGCTCGGAACGGGAAAAGTGTTGAACTCCGAGGAGAACAGAAGCATTATTGGGTATCTTGAACGACTGATATCGCTCTATAAAGACGAGAGAAAAGAACACGGCGAAAAGATGAAGCATTATGCCGCGCTTGTTTCTTGCTTTTTATATGAGAGCGCAGATTGGGAACAGCGTATTGGGACGGATTACTCCATTTATAGCGAACGGTTGAAGGATATTTATCCCGCTATCCAATATATTTTGAACCATTATGGCGAGGACGTTTCGATAGAGAGGTTGTGCGAATGCTGTCATTTGAGCGCGGCTCATCTTCGAAGACTGTTCGACTCGATCGTCGGAGAATCTCCGATCGCATTTTTGCATAAAATACGTATCAATCACGCTTGCAGTGCGCTCAAAGACAAAACCTTGTCGATATTATCTGTTGCCGAACAATGTGGCTATTCCTCGCTTAGCTCGTTTAATCGTCAATTCCGAAAATGGATGGATCTTTCACCGTCCGAGTATCGAGAAATGCTTTGAGATAATTGAATATATCAGAATCTCCTATGGCGACTAAAAGATGCTATAGGAGAATATTTTTGTGCCTTGATGAGCGAAACTGCACAGTTAATGAGCGATAATGCGTTGAGCCAAGCTGAAATTTATAATATAATAAAATAAATAATAGTATTAAAAGGAGAGTCACAAAAATGTATTTCAATAATGATCAAAAGCAACCCGATGCCCTTTCGGAAATACTTGCGCTTCGTCCGAGCGGCGCTGATATTTTGCCAAAAAAGCCCGACCGCTTATATTCGCGCATCAAAGGTGCGCTCGTCGGACGTCTTGCCGGCTGTATGCTCGGTGTTCCCGTTGAGCAATATACGATATTGAGGATGCAGGCTATCGCGATGGAAACGGGCACTTCCTTTCCTCCTGTGACTTATTGGAGGGGAACTGACCGTGAGGAGTATATGCACTATGGAATAAACTCGATAAAGGAATATCTTGAGGATAATATCTGTTGCGCTGCCGGAGATGACGACGTAACCTACGTTATGCTCAATTTGTTGCTTCTTGAAAAATACGGAAAAAATTATACTGTTGACGATGTTGGAAAGCTTTGGGTGGAGATATTGCCCTATGCTTGTACAGCGGAATACGATGCGCTCGTTCAACTGAAGGCAGGAACGAAAGCGGAGTTTGCCGCTAATTTCGGCAATTATGTCGAATGGATAGGTGCGGCAATAAGAGCCGATGCGTTTGGATACGCCCAAGCGGGTGACCCTGTTGGTGCGGCAAAGCTTTGTTATAACGATGCATATCTCTCACACCGCAAAAACGGTATCTACGGCGAGATGTTTTGCGCCGCCGCTATAGCCGCCGCATTTACGGCAGAAAGTCCTTTGGATGCAGTTCGTGAGGGAATGAAACAGATCCCCGCCGAGAGTGAGCTTTATCAAGCGCTCGAATGGGCGTTCTCCGTAGAGGATAAGGTAACGAACTATGCTCGCGCGAGAATGCTTATCGACGAGAAGTTCGAAAATATGAACTGGGTGCATACGATCAATAATATGGTCGCGATAGTTTTCTCACTTATGCTCGGTGGAAATGATTTCGATAAGTGTATCAGCGAATGTATTGCGATGGGACTTGATAACGACTGCACGGGTGCGACCGTCGGAAGCATTATCGGCGCTTTCCTCGGCATCGAGGGAATACCTTCGCATTGGTATGATAGATTCAACGATAAAATTATGACTTATATCGTCGGACACGGCGAGTTTTCCATTGAGGATACAGTAAAAAGGTTTATAGACCTCAATGATAAATAAAATCAAGAAAGGAATAATTATGAAACGCAGTTCTTTTTCTAAAATTACAATTACGGTTTGTTTGATTTTGATGTTTTCATTACTCATGTCTCTCGCTTCGTGCGGACCTGATGAGTCAACGTCACAAGGCGGGAACGTGTCGCAAGCGGAAAGCAACGGTCAGCTCGACAACGAAAGCAAAGAGCCACCGAAGGAAATAGAAGTAACCTTGACCGACGATCAGCTTCGCGATAAGATCGCAGGCTCGTGGGTTGGACAGATGGTTGGCGTTACTTGGGCGGCATCAACGGAGTTTCTTTATAATGGAGTGATAATCCCCGAAAATGAAGTTCCCGAGTGGAAAAGTGCGATGGTCAACAATGCGTTTGATCAAGACGATCTTTACGTCGAGGTTCCGTTTATGGATGCTATGGTCTCCCACGGCATTGATGCTACTCTTGATGAGATCGCGCCGTTTTTCCGCGATTCCGAGTTTATGCTTTGGCATGCTAACGAGCAAGGAAGAAGAAACCTTCGAAACGGCATCTCTCCCGAGCTTGCAGGTCATTATAAATACAATCACCACGCCGATGATATCGATTGGCAGATAGAAGCCGACTATTTGGGTAACATTTTCCCTGCGCTTCCGTCACTTGCGGCGAATCGCGCATTTGAGATCGGACATTTGGTAAATTACGGCGACGGAGTTTATGGCGGCGTTTTCGTCAGCGCGATGCATTCAGCCGCGTTTTTCACCGACAATCTTGATACAGTAATTCGAATCGGTATCGAATCTATCCCGACGGGAACGAAATTCCGTACCGTTTGCGATCAGGTAGTGGCTTATTATGAGTCCGGAATAACATGGCAGGAATGTTGGCAAAAGATCGAAAATGATTGGGGTACTGACGACAAGTGTCTCAACTCTCAAAACGAAATAAATATCGATGCGAAGCTCAACGCCGCATACATTTTGATAGGCTTGCTTTGGGGCGAGGGCGATTTCGAGGATACGATGGTTATTTCGATGCGTTGCGGTCAAGACAGCGATTGCAACCCCTCAAGCGCGGCGGCAGTTTTGGGAACGATGTACGGTCTTTCGGGTATCCCCGAGGAGTATAAAAGCGCGGTAGATTTTGAGCAAACGAAATTTTCATATACCGAATATACGCTAGGCGATTGCATCGACCATAACGTGAGCTTGGCGAAGCAAACGCTTGAAAGCATCGATGCGAAATATGAAAACGGCACTTGGAGTTATAAGACAACAGATGGTGTCGAGACAGTTCCGTTCGAGCAATGGGGCGATGATGAGCTGACTGTCTATATGAGTGTGTTGCCGAAAAATACAGGCGAGGTCACAATAGAGTTAAAATGTGTTGCGCCGAAGGGAAGCGATGCAAAGAACGTTAAATATTCATTCGATATGGGCGACGGCACGAAGATCGATAACTTGGGTACCACATATAAATATCAAAAAGCAGGAGTATATACGATAGTTTGCACCGCAGAGGTCGACGGAGTTTCGACAACGGTAGAAAAAGAAGTTGATATGAGCCGTATGAAGGGCGACGACGGATTTAAAGTCACCCCGTCTTGCTCCGAAAGTAACCCATTGGGTAGCGGAAGCAAGGATATCAGCGTGATTTTCGACGGAAATATCCCGAATCCCTTTACCGCGCAAGCTACGGAGCAATATGATACTTATGGCGGCACACCGCCCGCAAAGGATTGGTATGCGCTTGAGTTCGATCATCTTGTTACCGTGACGAAGGTGTATTTCACCGAGGGCGGTCATTTCTGGGACGGCGGTTGGTTTGTGAAGACGCCCGACATCGAGGTGCTTATCGACGGCGAATGGAAAAAAGTCGGCGCTACCTGTAGCCCCGAATACGTTGAAAACGACACCTTGGAATCGCACGGCGACGGATATGAAACATTCGTGTTCACTTTGGAAACCGAGACTGCTTGCAGAGGTGTCAGAGTTATTGGCGCGGCAGGCGGACTCAGTCGTTTCGTTTCGTGCTCGGAGCTTGATTTTGATTTTTCATACGTTGAAGATCCGACCTATGAAAACGGCGGAAAATCCGATCCGATGAAAGATGCGACGATAATCGTGTCCGTTGCAGCACCGTTGGGCACCGGAAACAAGAATATCGAGTTGATTCGTGACGGTAAGGGCGCTCCCGACGGTGTTGGCGACAGCACTGTTGACCAATACGATACTTACGTTGGCTCGTCAGTTGATCACGATGAATATTACGGCTACCTTTTCCGTGAGAGTGTTAGCGTTCTTTCTGTGAAATATACTGAAGGGTGCAATTTCGCTGACGGCGGATGGTTCAAAGACGGAACACTTCGCGTTGAAGTTTTGATAGGCGAGGAGTGGAAACTCGTGGATGCTGACGTTTCTCCCGCGTATCCGAACGGAAACGCACAAGGTGATTTCGGAAATAATTACGAGACCTATACGTTTACATTAAAAGAAGCGACGAATTGCAACGGTGTCCGTATTATCGGTTCGGCAGGAGGCAGTGCTCATTTCACGTCTATCTCGGAGCTTTCCGTTGAGTTAAATACTCTTTCGTAATACAAAAGCCGATGAGCTTTAAAATAGTCCACATGATCTGTTTGGCAAAATAAAATAACCTAAACAATTAGATCTATAAGTCTCCCCTCTTGCAAGTATCGGCAGAGGGGGGATTTTGTATATATGGTAATTGTTTTATAATTGTTGACAAAGGAGCGTATAGGTGTTAAAATGAAATTGAAAACGACTTAGCGAAGAAACCGAATAATATAAGAAATCGAGGGCAGAGAAATGAGCGTTGAAAAAATCAAAGGGCAATATGTTGTTGTTGATAACGATTGGGCGATAAGATTGCCCGATGGTTGGGTGTATACTACCGACCAAAGCGAAACGCGCGGAAGACCGATGATCGCGTTGAGTGAAAAGTGCTATCGCGAATCAGGCATAATCATACCCTATGGCGATAACTGTTTTACTGTGTTTAATAAGGCTGAGACGAACGGAAGAAACATTTTTACTTTATCGTTGCTCAACAACGGTGAGGGCGTGATCACAAACAGAGACGGATTGAGAGTTACGTATAACTGTAATCACAATGAGAATACGACATATTGCCAATACGTTATCGTTACGACCTATGCTGCCGTTTATACTATACAGTTCTTTTATACCGATAAAAAGCTGGGCGAGGCGGGAAGGGTTCAAAAGATCGAGGAGATATTGAAAACGATATGTTTAGTCTCCGAGATACCCGCAACAGCAACACCGAGCGAGGAAGAAAAGCCGAAATCTTCCAAAACAACCTCGAAGAAGACTGCGAAAAGTGCGGCTTTAAAAAATAAATTGACCTATTCAAAACGCAAGAGCATCAAACACGGACCGCTCACCTTTGCGTTGCCCGACGGATATGTTTGGTTTGACGGAGAGGGAGTTAACGCAAGATGGAGCTGTATCGTGCCCGAAGGCACAGATAGTTCAAGCAATCATATTGATGCGAGTCCTTTCGGGATCGCTGTTACGACCGATTGCGTAAATATAACTTCGATCGACGAGTCTAAAGTCGATGGAATGGAGAAGCTTTTGAAGCTTAACGGTAGCCTTGACCCAAGCGTTGACGTCAACCGTGTTGTTTTGGATTGGGATTGCACATATTTGTATCAAATATGGCACGATTTGAATGATCCTACATATAATAAGATCAATGGATTTTTGTTGACAACGGCGGGAGTGTATCAATTCCATGCATTCTATAACCACGGCGGTCAAGAGGATGCATATGACGTGAGCATCGAATACGGATTTGCGGAAGTGGTCGAAAAATGGATGAAAAAGACATCCTGCGAAAAAGCACTTGCGTACCAAAACACCGATTATGAAAGAGTCAGCATCGGTGACAAAACGGTGGTGTTTTTTAGCTCCGGTGACACAAAAGTCGATAGCTCCGTCAAGCTTGAAGCAGACCGGAACGAGGCGAGATCGAGCGAGTTCTCCGACCCGTCATACGTTCGTTTGACGATGGATGATATTCTTTCTGCAAACGGAATGGCTATTTCTTATGAAGGCAGTGAGACAAAGATAATTTTGCCTGATGGAATAACCGAGATCGGCAGTAATTTTGAAACGGCGGTCGAGCTTGAGGGCGTTGTTGTTCCCGAAGGTGTGACGGAGATCAAAGATAATGCGTTTTATTTGAATGATAAACTGAAGACGGTCGTTTTACCGTCCACCTTGGAAAAGATCGGCGAATCTGCGTTTGAAGGCTGTCTTTTGCTTGAGAGCATCGAGCTTCCCGATGGGTTGACCGAGATCGAGGATGGTGCATTTTCTTCATGTGACAGCTTGAAAATGGTGACTATTCCGAGTACGGTAGAGCGCATCGGTGATAACGTGTTTGATAATTGCGCCCATATTACGGACGTATATCTGCTTGGCGATATCGAAAATATCAGCGATTCAAGTTTCTTCGGGATGAGTGATAATGTGTTGTTCCATATCCCGAGCGGCTCAGACCTTGAGGATTATTGTAAAGAAAATTTCTTGAAATATGATTTTGATGACGTTGGCGAATATGTTCCTCGTGAAGAGAGAGCCGTTTCGGAAAGATCAGACGTCAGCGATTTTGTTATCAAAAACGGTTTGTTGAAGAAATACGACGGATGTGCCCGTGTGGTAGAGATTCCCGAGGGTGTGAAGGAAATATACCTGATGGTATTTTCTCACCATCATGAGATCGAAAAGGTGATCGTACCCGAGGGTGTACAAAAGATCGGCGGAAGCGCATTTTCATATTGCTTGTCGCTCAGCGAGATCGTTCTTCCGACAACATTGCGAGTGGTTGACGGAGCAGCTTTTTCCGAATGTGCGTCGTTGAAGCGTGTATCGTTTGCCCCGGGAATTGAAACGTTGGGTAGTTCTATCTTTTCTAGGCGTACGAAAGACGTATATCTTCCCGCAACGGTAAAATCGATTGAAAAATACGCCTTTTTTGCGGGTGATGGCGTAAAATTGCACGTGCCCGAGGGCTCGGTTGCCGAGGAGTATGCGAAAGAAAACGATATCGAGTATGATAACGAAAGCGATCCCTCAATGCAACAGTACGTTGAATTCGTAGCCGAAGAAAACCGCAAAAAAGAAGAAGCGGCACGTAAAGCTCGCGAAGAGAAAGCGCGCAAAGCTCGTGAAGAGGCAGAACGCAAGGCGCGCGAGGAAGCGG
>JAZRTU010000035.1:0-7596 GCA_045652185.1 Eubacteriales bacterium
ACTCCGGTGGACGATGCAGTCTATATTTCAACATTATCGCAGACACTTCGCTCAGATACCCTTTTTCCTTTTCCATTTTATATTCTTTTTTTGCTTAAGGGAAACTTTCTATAGAAAGTTTCCCTTAAGAATCCTTTCAAAGATTTTATATTGCTTTTTTCCGACGAGGTATTTGTTACTTCATCGGGAATATTTTATTTTGCGGTTGTTTTTAATTTTGTGGTTGTTATTATATTATACTAAATTTTTCTTATTTTTTCAACAATAAAAGAAAAAGTCTTGGGTTAACCAAGACTTATTATTTTCGAATTAATATTTTACCGTTACGATGAAGCCATCGACGTTATTACCGCTTACCGAAAATTCTTTATCGGACGGGACGTGTATCACTGTTTTTTCATCGTTTGATGCGGAAACATAATACACCTCATAAGTTGAACCTTCGAACTCGCAATACCAATGATTCGTATCATATGTATATGCTTTTACACGAGTGATATACTCTTCCAAGGTCAACTCGTTGTTTCGTATTATAACGGAATGAGGGATGCCGACATAACGATATTTCGAAGCGGAAGCATTGAGACCTGTTGTTAATTCTTTTCCTTCCGGGAAACGTTGGATAAATCCATATCTATATGCATTTTCAACGATCCAACTCGTTTCATCCTCGCCTTTAAACTCAGTTGCTTCATTATTGACATACATACGGAACTCGATCGAATATCCGGTATGCGCATCGGCAAAACCCGGTTTTGACTGCATCATTGATGCTTTATCTTCGCCGTAATTTGAGACTGCACGATCATAATATGATTTCTGTGCTTCATAATCAAGGTATCCGTTAAAGACCATTACGTTCTTTTTGTTTTTGAGTGATCTATATTCGCTCATCAACGAATTGAGCATTTTTGTTACGTCCTCTCGAAGATGGACTGATCTGTCACGAACGTAATAGTCGTCATTCTTCGCATCCGCCATTGACGGAGCAAATTCTGTTTCGGGGAACACGAACTCGTTCGAACCGTTGACAAGGATGACCGACCCCTCATGGATCAATGCTGAATCGATCTCGATAGGGATATAATTATTTATGGGATTGATAATTACGGAAGACGTCTCGTTGCTTTCTTCGGAGGTGTCCTCGGAAACTTCAAGCGACGTTTCGCTTTGCTCGGGTTCGCTTACCGTTGGGGTTTCGGATGCTCGCTGTACGATAACGAGAAGCAAAACAAAGGCGAGTGCAACAGCAACGAGAAATACGACTGCTTTTATTATCGCCAAATAATTCAGTTCTTTATTTTTTTCAAAACTTTTCGCCATTTTTCGAGCTCCTTTTTAGGTTTTTCGGAATTGACCCGTTTGGGTCAATTCCGAAAAGTAAAGTTATTGATTAAAGTTCAGATTGTTTCTTCAACTTGAGATATTTTGCTTTAGCAAGCTCTTCGCCGCGTTTGAAGAGTTCGTCTGCTCTTTCGGGGAATGCTTGTTTGAGACGGCTGTATCTTGTTTCGCCGGAGATGAAGTCGATATAGCTTCCTGTCGGCTCTTTGGAGTCGAGGATGAAGGGGTTCTTCTCTTCAGCCTTGAGGAGAGGATTATATCTGAACATCTGCCAGTAACCAGCCTCAACTGCTTTCTTCATTTCAGATTGGCAGTTGGACATACCGCCCTTAACACCGTGCATCTCACAAGGAGCGTAGCCGATTACGAGCGAAGGTCCGGGATATGCTTCTGCTTCTGCAAGAGCTTTGATCGTTTGGTTCATATCAGCGCCCATTGCGATTTGTGCAACGTATACGTAGCCGTAGGACATTGCGATTTGAGCGAGGTCTTTCTTACCGATCGCTTTACCTGCTGCTGCGAATTGAGCAACTTGACCAACTTGGGAAGCTTTAGATGCTTGACCGCCTGTGTTGGAGTATACTTCGGTATCGAATACCATGATGTTTACGTCTTCGCCGGATGCGATTACGTGGTCGAGACCGCCAAATCCGATATCATAAGCCCAACCGTCACCACCGAAAATCCATACGGATTTCTTAGCGAGGTAGTCTTTTCCTTCGAGGATGTTAGTCTTCAATTCGCTTTCACAAGGACAAGCTTCGAGCATTGCAACGAGAGCATCTGTTGCTTTGCCGTTCTTCTTACCGTCGTTTACTGTTGCAAGGTATTCGTCGATTATTGCTTTCTTATCAGCATCTTCAACTTTTTCACCGAGTTCTTTTACATAGCCGATCAATCTATCTCTGATAGCTTTTTGACCGAGGAACATACCGAGACCGTGTTCTGCGTTATCTTCGAACAAGCTGTTTGCCCAGCCCGGTCCTTTCTTTGTATCGCGGTTTACTGTATAAGGAGTTGACGGTGCGGAGCCACCCCAGATGGAGGAACATCCTGTTGCGTTGGAGATATACATTCTCTCACCGAACAACTGAGTGATAAGTCTTGCATATGAAGTTTCAGCACAACCTGCGCAAGAGCCCGAGAACTCGAGGAGAGGTTGGTTGAATTGGCTACCCTTAACTGTTGTTTCAGCGAAGGGAACGTCTTTCTTTGTAACTTTTGCAACTGCATAGTCGAAAGATTTTTGCTCTTCGAGTTGGCTTTCTTGAGGAACCATTTGGAGAGCCTTTGTCTTGGAAGGACATACGTTTACACAAAGTTGGCAACCCATACAGTCAAGAGGGCTGATGGTCATTGCGAATTTATAGCCTTCGCAACCTTTACCTGTCATCTGCTTCATCTTCATGCCTGCGGGTGCAGCTGCTACTTCGTCTGCATCAAGAGCGAAGGGACGGATGGTAGCGTGAGGACATACATATGAACATTGGTTACATTGGATACAGTTTTCGGGGATCCATGTGGGAACGTCAACTGCAACGCCGCGTTTTTCGTATGCTGCTGCGCCTTGCGGGAACGTACCGTCAACGGAATCAAGGAATGCGGATACAGGGAGAGCATCACCGTTCATCTTCGATACAGGGATAACGATATCCTTAACGAATTTAACGAGTTCGGGACGATCGCCTTCTACTACTACCTCAGCTTCCTTAACTTCGATATTCTTCCAGCTTTCGGGAATATCAAATTTAACGATAGCGTCAACGCCTGCATCGATTGCTTTGTAGTTCATTTCAACTACTGCTTCGCCCTTCTTCAAGTAGGACTTCTTAGCAGCTTGTTTCATATATTCTACTGCTTCTTCGATAGGCATGATGTTTGCGAGTGCAAAGAACGCGGATTGGAGAATAGTATTGGTACGTTTGCCCATACCGATCTCACGAGCTTTATCGATAGCGTTAACGATATAGAATTGGATATCGTTTTCAGCCATATATTTCTTTGCTTCTGCGGGGAGGTGATGTTCAACCTCTTCGGGTGTCCATTGACAGTTGAGCAAGAACTTTCCGCCGGGTTTAACGTCGTTTACGATCTTATAACCTTTGATCATATAGGACGGGTTATGACAAGCAACGAAGTCTGCTTTCGTTACATAGTATGTGGATTTGATGGGGCTATCACCGAAACGCAAGTGCGAGATGGTTACGCCGCCTGTTTTCTTAGAGTCATATTGGAAATATGCTTGGATATATTTATCTGTGTGGTCACCGATGATCTTGATGGAGTTTTTGTTAGCACCAACAGTACCGTCACCGCCCAAGCCCCAGAATTTACAGCTGATAGTTCCTTTGGGGGATGTATCGGGAGCGGATGTTTCGGGGAGAGAGAGATTTGTTACGTCGTCAACGATACCTACTGTGAAGTGGTTCTTCGGCTCGTCGAGAGCGAGGTTAGCAAATACAGCGAAGATGCTGGAAGGAGGTGTGTCTTTAGAACCGAGACCGTAACGTCCGCCAACAACTTTCGCGCTTACGCCGCCTTGTGCCAATGCTGTAACAACGTCCAAGAAGAGAGGTTCACCGAGAGAGCCGGGTTCTTTTGTTCTATCGAGAACTGCGATCTTCTTCGCTGTTTTCGGGATAGCTTCGATGAGTTTATCAGCAACGAAGGGACGGTAGAGACGAACTTTTACGAGACCGACTTTTTCGCCCATTGCGTTGAGGTAATCGATAACCTCTTCTGCAACGTCACATACAGAGCCCATAGCAACGATTACACGTTCTGCATCGGGTGCGCCATAGTAGTTGAAGAGTTTATAATCTGTTCCGATCTTCTCGTTTACACGGTTCATGTAATCTTCTACGATTGCAGGAAGCTCATCGTAGTATTTATTACATACTTCACGGTGTTGGAAGAAGATATCGCCGTTTTCAGCGCTACCTCTCAAGGTAGGATGCTCGGGGTTGATGGAACGAGCGCGGAATGCTTTGATAGCATCCTTGTCAACCATTTCATCGAGATCTTTATAGTCCCAAACCTCGATCTTTTGGATCTCGTGGGATGTTCTGAAGCCGTCGAAGAAGTTGATAAACGGAACTCTTCCTTTAATTGTAGCAAGGTGAGCAACTGCGCCGAGGTCCATTACTTCTTGAGGGTTGGATCCTGCCATCATAGCGAAACCTGTTTGACGGCAAGCATAGACGTCGGAGTGGTCACCGAAGATATTAAGAGCATGGGATGCAACACATCTTGCGGAAACGTGAATTACGCAAGGAAGAAGCTCACCTGCGATCTTATACATATTCGGGATCATCAAAAGAAGACCTTGAGAAGCTGTAAAGGTCGTTGTGAGAGCACCGGCTGCAAGGCTTCCGTGTACTGTACCTGCAGCACCTGCTTCGGATTGCATTTCCATTACTGTTACTTTGTCACCGAAAATATTTTTAAGACCCGTTGCGGACCAAGCATCTGTGAGCTCAGCCATAACGCTGGACGGGGTTATAGGATAGATAGAAGCAACCTCAGTAAACGCGTACGACACGTGAGCCGCGGCTGTATTACCATCCATAGAAATCTTTTTTCTTGGCATTTTATGTCCTCCTGAATTTAATATAACTTTACTTCATATTATAATAGCACCTTTTTCTCAATAAGTAAAGACAATTTTTTAATTTTTTAATACTTTTTTCTATTTTTCTCACATTAAATATTTATTGGAAATTGCAGACAATTAATTTTTGGATAATATTTGATTTTTGTGTTATAAACCAATTGAAACCAAAGCAAAGGATATGTTATAATATATATACTATAATAGTATGTTATATATAGCTTAATTTTAAAGCAAGAGATATAACTGTTTTATAATTCAATGAGGATCGAGGTATATTAATGGCGCACATTTTCCCTTCCATCAAAGAGTCGCTGAAATCGGTTTTACCGATAGCGCTTATCGTTTTAGTTCTATCCGTTTCACTCGTTTCGCTCGACGCGGGAGTGCTCGTTCTGTTTTTGTTCGGAACTGTTTTACTCATTCTCGGTATGAGCTTTTTTACTGTTGGCTCGGGCATTTCGATGGAGCCGCTCGGCGATGGTATCGGTAAGACGCTCAACAAGAGAAACCGGATAATTATTCCGCTTATAATATGCTTTATTCTCGGTTTTATTATTACTGTTTCCGAGCCTGACCTTCAGGTGCTCGCGGAGCAAGTTCCGACTATTCCCAACTCGCTTCTTATCAACTGCGTCGGCATTGGTGTTGGTATATTTCTCGCAATAACTCTTCTGAGAAACAGAAAAAACATTCCGCTTCGAAGACTTCTTGTGATCTTCTACGCTTTGATAATTGTTCTCGCCTTCTTTGCGCCGAAGGATTTTATTCCGACAGCCTTTGATTCGGGCGGGGTTACGACGGGACCTATTACCGTTCCGTTCATTATGACACTCGGCGCCGGTCTTGCGGCGAGCAAAAAGGGAAAGAACGCAGGCGAGCAAAGTTTCGGTCTCGTTGCACTTTGCAGTGTCGGTCCCATTATATCCGTGCTTTTGCTCAGTATTTTCTACAAGCCGGCTCCATCGACGTCGGTGATCGAAATAGCAGATATTAAGACGACCGCCGATGCATTCAAGCAATTTGCAGCCGCACTTCCCGTTTATGCGGAAGAGGTTGCGCTCGCGTTCATTCCGATCGTTTTAATGTTTTTGGTGTTTCAAATTTTCACGAGAAGATACCATTTGCACAACATGCTCAAAATGTCATTTGGTTTTATATATACATACATTGGACTTGTGTTATTTTTGACGGGCGCTAACGTTGGGTTTATGCCCGCGGGACGACTCATCGGCAAGGCGATCGCGGACGGAGATTTCAAATATCTACTCATCCCTATCGGTATGCTTATGGGATATTTCGTCGTTGCGGCTGAGCCTGCTGTCCACTCACTCAAAAGGCAAGTAAACGAGATAACCAACGGTGCGATCTCGCAAAGCTCCGTTGCTATCGCGCTTTCGGTCGGTGTTGCGACATCGGTTGGAATTTCGATGCTTCGTGTTCTCACGGGGATACCTATTATGCCGTTTTTGATTTTCGGATATGCGGTATCACTCGTTATCAGCTATTTCGTTCCGAGCATTTATACGGGTATCGCATTCGACTCGGGCGGAGTTGCGAGCGGACCGATGACATCAACGTTTATGCTTCCGTTTGCGATGGGTGCTTGTGAATCTATCGGCGGCAACATTATGACCGATGCGTTCGGTATCGTTGCGCTTATTGCGATGGCGCCGCTCATAACGATCCAAACGCTCGGACTTGTCGAAAGAAGAAAGCACGCGAAAAAGGTCAAGAAGATACACACCGAGATAAGTATGGTTGCGGACGACATCGTATTCTTTGATTTGGAGGGCGATTATGATGAATAACAAAAAAATAATGGTCCTCTTATCGATAGTGCAGCAAGGCGGAGGAAAGAAACTCATCAAAGAGCTTCAAAAAAGGAGCTTCAAGCTCAACTTTCAGACGTTCGGATTCGGCACTGCACCAACGGAGATGATGGATATTTTCGGACTTGGTACGAACGACAAGGATATTATCATCAGCCTTGCATCCAAGGACAACGTCAGCGACATGATGGCAAATTTCGGCGAGGTGTTTCCGAGCCACTCGAAATACGGCGGGATAATGATAATTATAGACATAACTGCTTCGAGCAGGGTGCTTTCCGAAATTTTGAATTTCAGCGACAACCAAGCAAGAGAAAAGGAACATATCAACATGAAAAATGAGCATCACAACAATTTGATCGTAATATCAGTAAACGAGGGATTCAGCGAGGACGTTATGCACGTCGCAAGAAAAGCAGGTGCGACGGGCGGTACGGTCATCAAGGGGCGCCTCGCCGACTTTGAGCAACTCGCCGAATACGTCAACACGAACGTTGAGGGTGAACGTGAGATGATCTGCATTTTAGCACCATCAAAGGCAAGCGCACAGATAATGGAGGACGTGAATCGCGAGTTTGGTATGACATCCAAGGCGAACGGTATAATCTTTGCGCTTCCTACCGAAAAGGCTTTTAAGATATAACACATCTTGACAAATAAATATTTGTATTATATAATAAAAACAGAATAAGAAAACGAGGTACGGACCGATGGGACAGTTTGATCTTGAACAAGATAATATGACTACCCCTGCGGGAGTATCCTTTTAAATCAACATCAGCGCATCACCGCAGGGGTAGAACACCCCTG
>JAZRTU010000036.1:0-7397 GCA_045652185.1 Eubacteriales bacterium
GTACCATTGGGAAACCATTGTCGGTTCTGTCGCGAGACGGCAGATTATCGGGGACGAGGAAACACGGTGAGAATCCGTGGCAACAGCCATTACCGTATTAGGAAAGCCTATAAGTCGGAATGCTCGTCGGACGCGTAAACGCGAGAGTATTTCGGGCAAATGGAAAGAACGCGGAAAAAGAGCAGGACAAGTGTGCCTTTCTATATGGAAAATACGAACGCATATCCTTTCTGTGCAAAAATATTTTACACATTGAAATGGAGAAAAAAGAAATGACAAAAACAAAAAAATTACTTATTTGTCTTTTGGCGATCATCTCACTTGCAGTAGTATTTGTGTCCTGCAACACTACACCGAGTGACGAAGTTTGGAAAAATGCGACATATACCGCAAACAAAGAGTTCGGAAATGGCGCGAAAACAGTTACGGTTGCGGTTATCGTCGGCGAAAATTCCGTCGAATTCACCGTAAAGACCGACAAAGAAAACCTTGCCGATGCACTTTTGGAGCATGGGCTCGTCAGCGGTGACGACAGCGCATATGGCTTGTATATTAAACACGTTAACGGTATGCGTGCCGATTACGACGAAGACCTCGCTTATTGGGGCTTGACGAAAAACGGCGAAACCGTGCTTGATGGCGCATCATATGTGACCGAGCTTGACGGAGCGCATTATGAATTCACCTACACGAAATAGAAAAAAAGGACTACTAATATACCAGATCGTCGTCTTTGCGTTCCTCGGGGTATTGATGCTTTGCTCAAAGCTGATAATGGAAGTGCTTCCGAATATCCACCTGCTCGGATTATTCATAGTATGCTTCACGGTAGTGTATCGCACAAAGGCGCTCTTTCCGATATATATTTACGTATTCCTCCAAGGAGTCATCTCGGGATTTGCACCGTGGTGGGTGCCGTACCTTTACGTTTGGACGGTGCTTTGGGCGGTGACGATGCTGCTTCCGAAGAATATGAGCCGAAAAGCCTGCGCAGTTGTCTACCCGATCGTGTGTGCGCTTCACGGACTTTTGTTTGGCGTGCTCTATGCGCCGGGACAAGCACTCGTTTTTGGATTAAATTTTGAGCAAACGATAGCGTGGATGATAAAGGGCCTGTCGTTCGACCTGCTTCATTGCGCAGGAGATCTTTTCGCGGGGCTTTTGATATTACCGCTCGTCGACCTGTTAAGAAAGCTCGACAAAACTATAAAAAAATAACATCAGTGCACTCAGCCGAGTGCACTTTTTTATTGACAATATCACCTCTCGGTGTTAAAATTATAATGAATAAGAATCGGAGGTGTGCTATGTTTATCTCGCGCTACCATTTTGAAAATGATAAGATATCCCTCTCGCTCGACTCGAAAAGCGGTGAACTCATCGAGCTTATAAACAAGGTCACGGGCGACAACCTGATAAAATCTCACGAATATTCGTGTCCGCCTCCGTTTTGTCTCTGTCTTGAGGACGGAGCAACTGTCACCGCGCCGAGAAGAAAGGATTGTATGACCGACACCTCGTTAGCGGCTGATATCGTTTGCGTTGAATACGACGGCGCAAAGCTTATACAAGTAAACTACGACAGACTCATCGATAGTCACGGAAGAAAATACGATGCTTCGCTTTCATATACGATCAAGCTGACCAACGGAAGCGGTGTTATCGATATGGATATGCAACTCGAAAAAGAAGAAGCTCCGCTTTCTTCTGTGCTTTTTCCCTATATCGCAGGAGTATGGCTTGGCGAGAGTTATGACGATGACGTACTCGTATATCCGATGCACGGCGGAATAAAGCTCAACGCTCCGATAAAATCGATGTCTGCGCCACCTAACAGAATAAATTGGCGGTGGCAGGAGTATCGCTATATCTATAATTTGACAGGGCTGGGGCTTTGGGCTGACGGCAACGGATATTATAATCTGGACAATAAATATTCGGGTCCGCTTTCAATGGCGTACCTCGATATGTATGATGAAAAAGGCGGAATATACCTCGGATATCCCGACGAACCCGACCACACGATCTCGCTTCTTGCTCAAACTAAAGGCGAGGTCTGCGCAGGGATGAATTTTGCCGTGCGCCACACCATTACCGAAACGATGCCCCAACTATTTTTCCGTGGACAGATAATGCTCCACGAAGGCGATTGGCATACTGCCGCCGACTATTACAGAAGCATTTCTCACAGCGGAAAACGAAGCTGTCCCAAATGGTTCGACGAAAGCTCGGGACTTGCGGCACATTACGACTTCAAATATCAAAACGGCGGTGTCGTACATCACTTCACCGATATACCGCGCCTTGTTGATGATGCGATTTCGATAGGACTTGACCACCTTCTCATTTCGGGCTGGCATAAAGACGGCTTTGACAACGGGTTTCCTCAATATTATTGCGACGAGGAGGTCGGAACGTTCGAAGAACTCTCCGACGGACTGAAATATGCAAAAGAACACGGCGTAAAGGTTTCATTCTATATAAACTCCCGTCTCGCGAACACAAAATACGATGCCAATAAGGAGCTTATCGAAAAAGGCTGCATAAGACGAAAGGACGGCACACCATACATTGAAAAATACGGAGACGAAACACTTGAATTTGCTACGATGTGTGCCGCATCGAAGGAGTGGCAAGCTCATCTGAAGTGCGCGTTTGAATACGTAAAAAAAGCGGGCGCTGACGGAATATATTTTGACCAGATAGGAATGGCTCCTCCGCTTCTCTGTTATTCGAAAGAACACGACCACCGCATAGACGAGTGGATCGCAGGGTGCAGAAATCTGATCAAAAATGCGCGTGACACTGAGCTCAACGTAATAATTGAGGGATGCAGTGACTTATATGGCAATATGGTCGGCGGTCAACTCATCTCGACCTTTGCATATATAGACGTAGCGTTCCCATCGCTTTATCGTTATACTTATCCCGACCAAACGCTCGTTGATATGGTATATCCGAAGCACAACCTCGCGATGCGCCCTGTTTTCGTTGCAAACAAAGCGAAGCAGATGATAGATACCGCTATTTTGACGGGACTCTATATCTGGGCGTACGACCTCGAATATGACAACACCTTCTTCCGCGACCCGAAAACGCTCGAGTATCTTTGCGATGCTTTGAAGATCAGAAAAAGCTTCCAAAAGCTCGAGGGTGAAAAGCGATTTATCGACACTAACGGAATAATATCCGTTCAAAGCGGAAAGGCTACTCTGTTTGAATACCCCGACGGACTTGTTTTATTCACAAGCGACTGCGACGGCGTTACTTTATGCGGAAAATATAATTGCATTTCGGCGAAGCAGATAACGAGTAAAAACGGATTTAGCGATCGCTTGATCCACACAGCGGTTGATTTTAACTCTACCACACTCGAAACCAAAGACACGCTTCTCGGAATGTATGTTTTGGAGAATTTTGACGAATGAAACGATTTTTGATCATCTTATTACTGACATGTCTTGTTCTCAGCGCATGCGCGGGAGAGAAAAACGAAAGCTTCGTCAGCGAACCATTCAGCGAAAATCCGATGGATAGCGTTGACAATGCATATCTTCTCGCCGCTACGGACATTGAATCGCTCTTAAAAGAATATGAAAGCTTAACTTTGAGAATCGATGGTGAAGATCACGAAATCACTTGCACCGATTTGGGTCTAACTATCGATATTAACGGAGAAACAAAGAGTGGAGCGGAGGCTACCGACTACATCAACACAGTTTTGCCGCGAGTGTTCGAAAACGACACAGAATTACAGCTTGAAACCAATCTTCTCGATGATGGCACAGGCGAAGCGGTCATATATATGTTTATCGATGAAACGGTAAAAAACGCGTTTCCCGATGAATCGTTGGTAACCGACGAGGTGTTTTCGGTTTATTATGAGCTTGACAAAGAGGGACGAGTTATCAGCGTGACCTACTCAAAGGCTGTTGACAGAGAAAATTTTAAAATATTGCGAATGGTGACTATCACCTATTAAAGAAAGAAACAATATGGTATTAATAAAAAACGTAGGAAAAAATACACCTGCATATAAAGCAGGGGTGAAAAACGGCGACGATCTGATAAGCATAAACGGAAACGAGATATGCGATGTTCTCGACTATCAGTTCTATGCGACCGAGGAGCATCTTGAGCTAACTCTGAGAAGAAACGGCGTTGAGTTGACGCTTGAATGCGAAAAACAGATGTATGACGATCTTGGGTTGGAGTTTGAGACGTATCTTATGGACAAGAAAAGAAGATGCAAAAACGGATGCATCTTCTGCTTCATTGATCAAAATCCGAAAGGAATGCGCGAGACGATATATTTCAAGGACGATGACGAGCGATTATCATTTTTACAAGGCAACTATATAACGCTGACAAATCTCAAAGAGAGCGATCTTGATAGAATTATAAAGATGCGTATCTCGCCGATAAACGTTTCCGTACATACAACCGATCCTGAGCTTCGAGTTCGTATGATGAAGAACAAAAACGCCGGAAAAGTTCTCGACTTGATGAAAAAACTGAAAGACGGCGGTGTGCAGATGAATGCACAGATAGTTCTTTGCCGCGGATATAACGACGGTGAAGCACTGAAGAAAACACTTCTCGACCTTCGTGAGCTGTTTCCGCAGGTGCAAAGCGTTGCGGTCGTTCCGAGTGGAATAACGAAACACCGCGACGGGCTCGAAAAGCTTGTTCCATTTGATAAAGAAAGCTGTGTTGAAACACTTGCGCTCATTAATTCGCTCGGTGATGAAAACGTAAAAACACTCGGACACAGGATATTTTTCGCTTCCGACGAGTTCTATCTTGGGGCAGAATTGCCGCTTCCCGACGAGGACTATTATGAAGGATATATGCAGCTTGACAACGGTGTTGGAATGTTAAGGAGTCACCGCGAAGAGTTTTTATGCGCGCTTGAAGGCGAAGACGGCTTTGAATGTGACAAAACAGTTACCGTTGCGACGGGAAAAGCCGCTGCGGCTCATATTAATGAACTTTGTCGTTTGGCAGAAGAAAAGTTTTCCCCGTTGAAGATAAACGTAGTTGTTGTCGAAAATAAATTTTTCGGTGAAAACATCACCGTTTCGGGCCTCGTTGTGGGTCGCGACCTCATTGATTCGACGAAGGGCATTAAGCTTGGCGAAAAGCTTCTTATCCCGAGAAAAATGCTTCGAGCAGACGGAGATCTGTTTTTAGACGACATATCACTTGAAGACGTCGAAAAAGAGCTCGGTGTCCGTCTCGTAACTGTTGGAGAATACGGCGACGACTTGCTTTACTCGATAATAGACGAATAAATATTATTAATAATATCAACAATAATAAACCACGGAGCAGACAAAAGTCTGCTCCGTGGTCTTTTTACTATAAGGAGAAAATCAGTCGAAATCCTCGCGTTCATGCTCTATAATGTTTCCGTTTTCTGCATCTATCTCATAATCATACTCATATTTTCCGCTGATAAATTCGATTTCAAATACATATTTTCCATCGTCACGATCAAGCTCAACCTTTGCAAAAACAACATCTTCCGTTTTCAAGCCTGCATGATCGAGCGCAATATTTTTTGCTTCTGATGCCGAAATTTGATTTTTCGTATCGGGTGTGTTTGCATTCGAGTTGTTTTGGTTGCCGTTATCATTGTCATCGTCAAGCTCGGAATCGAACGCCAATATCTTTCCGTTTTTAGCGTTGATCTCATAATCCCATTCTTTTTCGCCTGCTTTAAATTCGATATCGTATATCTTTCTCAGACCGTCATAAAGCTCTGTTTTGGTGAAAACTACATCGCTTTCGCTATAATGCGCATCGTTCAGAGCAATTTGTTTTGCTTCTTCAAGAGTGATGAGTTTTGTCTCCACGGGATTGGACTCGTCTGCCGAAGGCGGTGTTGATTCGTCCTTCGAGGTCTCGGGACGTTTTCCCTCAATCTCTTTGTCGAGTATCGCGCCGCTCACGCAATCGATCTCATAATCATATTTAACGCCGTTCTTGTAGAACTCAAGTTCATAATAATTCTTATTATTATCATGATCGAATTTTGCTTCGGTAAAAGTAACGTTTTCAACTCCCGCATCATTCAGAGCGATCTTTTTCGCTTCTTCAAGAGTGATAGAGTTTTCGGGTTTGTGGTTTTGTTCTTGATCGGTGTCTTTAATATTATCTTTGATGTTCTCCAAAACGCTGTCGTCTTCATCATAATCGACAATATCTTTAATAGAAATATCGTTTTCGATTATCATTGCCGCGATATCACGCAACGTCATATTCGCGAGATCCTCAGCCGAAACGTTTACGCCCTTTTCAAGCAATTTCAAGATAAACGCCGCTTTACCATAGGAGATGTTCTGAGTTTTCGCAAAAGTTTCGGTTTCCTTGCTTGCGTTTACCGTTTGGTTGATCACGGATGCTTTTATACCGTCCTCCTCCAAGGTGGAATTGATGTCGGTGAGAAGCATATTTCTGATCGTGTGCGCCTTCGTTTCGTTATCGTTGCGAACAGATATGAGAATTCCGTTTTCGCCGTCGACCAGATAGCCGCATCTGACCATTGAACCGATTATTGCATTTACCGCCACATCAAGGTCAAGCTTTTTGAGATCCATTCCGTTTAAGATCACTAAAGCATCCTCGTTGAGTGCTTTCACGTCAAGCACAACGTTCTTTTTATTTGTGGCGATCTCGATTGATGGGTTAACGTCGATATCAACTATCGAGTCAACCTGAAAATTAGTATCGTAATAAACGGCACCAAATATAGACACCGCAACAAGCACGATAATAACTGCGGCTGCTTTCAGCCATTTTGATGTATTAGACCCTTTTCTTTTTTTATTAGTCATTGTAAAGCTCCTTTCGTCTGCGGAAGCTATACCCTTCGTTATTTCCAAGAAAGCATCATCGGGGACAAGACGATTTACGGCAGAGGATAATGCTTTTTCAATATCTTTATTCATTATTGTTCTCCCTTCAAAAATTCCCTCATCTTTTTGATAGCACGATGATATTTTGACAAAACCGTTCCAAGCGGCAGATCTACGAGTGGCGAAAGCTCCCTGAATTTCAACCCCGTTATCGAGTGGAGCATCACGATGTTTCTTTCTTCATCATCGAGAATGGCAAGCGCCGCTTTCAAGACCAACGCGTCGTCCGCACTATCGTCGGTCGAAAATCGAGCGTCATTCTCCAATTCGTCAATGTTCGTCGTTCTGCTGTTTTCGCGAAGCTTCATCAACGCAAGGTTTTTCGCAATGGTCAAAATCCACGCGACCGCTTTACCTTGGTCAACGTAATCCTTCGCTTTTTTGTGAACGATAATGAAAGTGTCTTGCAAAACGTCTTCCGCATCATGTGTATTTTTGGTGATCGAAAGCGCGAAGCCATATACGGAAGCAGAGGTG
>JAZRTU010000037.1:0-2700 GCA_045652185.1 Eubacteriales bacterium
ATTTTGAGAGTCCTTTTGTGGAATCACAGACCAAGACTGCGATATCTGTGAGGTTTAATGCGTTCTTCGTCTTTTTGACGCGCATTTCGCCGAGCGCACCCTCGTCGTCGATACCGGGAGTATCGATGATGACAACGGGGCCGAGTGGGAGCAGCTCCATCGCTTTTTTGACAGGGTCGGTGGTCGTTCCCGCGAAGTCGGACACTACGGCGAGGTCTTGGCCCGTTACGGCATTCACAACGGAGGATTTTCCTGCGTTACGGACACCGAAAAATCCGATATGGAGGCGTTCGGCATTTTGTGTCGAATTGAGTGACAATTTCGTTTCCTCCTTCGGTTAGAATCTGAAGTCTCTTCTATTCGAGTTTTTGATATCCTCGATGTTTTGGGTTGCTATTTTCTTTACCTTTTCGTTCGGGATCTTTTCGAGTTCTTTTTCTATCAACGCGTATCCGACCTTTTTCGTTTCGTCGGTTGCATAGTCAACGAGAAATTCCGTTAGTGTCATCAATGCGTTCGGATGACAGCAATTCAATATTTGACCGCTCTTACAGAGGCTCATAAATCTATCGCCCGTTCTTCCCTCTCGGTAGCAAGCGGTGCAGAAGGACGGGATATGTCCAGTTTCCATAAGCCAACGAACGACCTCGTCAAGCGTACGTTGGTCGCTCACGTCGAACTGCTCTGTATCGTGTGGACGATCCGTTTCGGTATAGCCGCCGACTGAGGTGCGCGATGCGCCGCTGACTTGGGAGATACCGAGGCGAAGCGAGCGTTCTCTCACGCTTTCGGATTCACGGGTTGAGATTATCATTCCCGTATACGGTACTGCAAGGCGGATACATGCGATTATCTTTTCGAAGATATCGTCACTTATTGAGTTATCGAACACGTTCGGATCGATATCATCGGCGCGTTTAATACGAGGTACGCTTATTGTATGAGGTCCGACTCCATGCGCTGCTTCAAGATGTTCCGCGTGCATAATAAGCCCCGCAAACTCATATTTATAGAGCTCGAGTCCGAAAAGGACACCGAGTCCAACGTCGTCGATACCACCGTCCATTGCTCTATCCATAGCTTCTGTATGGTAGTCATAGTCGTGTTTCGGGCCTGTCGGGTGAAGTTTTAGGTAGCTCTCCTTATGATAAGTCTCTTGGAAGAGGATATACGTTCCGATTCCTGCATCCTTGAGTTTTTTATAGTTTTCGACTGTGGTTGCGGCGATATTTACGTTAACGCGGCGGATAGCACCGTTTTTGTGGTTTACGCTATAGATCGTCTTTATACATTCGAGGATATATTCGATCGGGTTATTGATCGGGTCTTCGCCCGCTTCTATTGCAAGGCGTTTATGTCCCATATCCTGAAGAGCGATCACTTCCTTTTTCACTTCCTCTTGGGTGAGCTTTTTACGCGGGATCGTCTTATTTTTCGCGTGGTAGGGGCAATATACGCATCCGTTGACACAATAGTTCGACAAATAGAGCGGTGCGAACATTACTATTCTATTACCATAGAACTCGAGCTTTATTTGCTCGGCTATTTTATACATCTCTTCTATTTTTTCGGGGATATCGCACGCAAGCAGTACTGATGCTTCGCGGTGGGTGAGTCCGCCGCAAGTAAAGCTGCGCTCCGTTTTTTTCGGGCGAGCTTTTTCCAATATTGCATCGATGAGCTCGATGTTATTTTTGTTTGCTTCCGCATAGGCGAGAGTTTCGAGTATCTCCTCGTGATTGATAAATTCTTCCGCTTTTCTTGATTTCGGATTATAAATTGCCATTTTAATTCTCCTTTTTCTTATTGTCGCCTCGACTGACGACTCCTTCATAGCCTATATTATTTAGTTTTGTTTTTAGTAGTTCTATTTCTTGGGCGCTTTCGGCACCGCTTATTAATTTTTTATTATAAAGAGTATATTTTTTTCTTGCGCTATACGGTGATAGATTCGGCATCACGACATTCGCACCGCAAAGTATTCCCTTTTCTCGACCGTCTGTATCTGCCGTTCCGAGCGCGGTCGTTGCAGGCAAGAGCACCGATGGGCAGATTATTCTTACAACGGACAGCAAAAAGCAGGTAAGAGATGTGCTTCCCGTTTCAAAATCTTTAAAGGGAGTTTTTTCATGAGGGATGAACGGTCCTATTCCGCACATTTCGGGCGAAAACGTTTCGATAAATTTCAAGTCCTTCGCTATCGTTTTTGCAGTTTGATATGGCGAGCCAACCATTATTCCGCAACCGACGGCGTATCCGAGCTCACGCAGGTCACGAAGACAACGAAATCTATTCTCAAAAGACATATCGCTCGGGTGGAGCAATTCATAGTGCGATTTATCGGCGGTCTCGTGGCGAAGAAGGTATCTATCTGCGCCTGCCTTTCTCAATCGCTCATAGCTTTCGCGAGTTCGTTCGCCAAGCGAGAGCGTTACGGCATGGTCGGGGTATTTTTCTTTTATTGACGACACGATATCACACATTACGTCATCGGTATAGAAAACATCCTCTCCGCCCTGCAACACAAAGGTACGGAGTCCAAGGGACGAGCCCTCGTCACAGCATTCGAGTATTTCACTTTTCGACAGGCGATAGCGTTCACAATCGCGGTTGCTTCGACGTATTCCGCAATAATTACAATTGTTTTTACAATAGTTACTTATTTCGATCAATCCGCGAAGAAACACTTCGTTTCCGTAT
>JAZRTU010000038.1:0-5807 GCA_045652185.1 Eubacteriales bacterium
TATGCCTACTCAATAGACCGCGGAATCAACCTCCAACGTAAAAACGAGTTGAGTATAGAAATACAAGATGAAACTATCAACGAAGAACCCACCAATGAACCACAAGCTGTCGCTTCACCGGTAGCGGAAATACCCACCGAAGAGCCTCAAGTAGTTGAGGAAATTCCGGCGGAAGATTCCGAAACAGTGTTGACGGTAAATGATATCCTTCGTGAACAAGGTCATCTGCCACCCGTAGAGGAAGACGTAAATAATGAGCGCCGCGAGCTGCTCCGCAAAAAGCTCGATGAGGATATGACCGATGATGAACTCAATAAACTCATCTCCTACCTCGATAATTGCGAAACACTCCAAGACCTCTACCGTAGCATAATTCGCGCGTTTGGTCAAAGCCGTGGACTCGTCGTCTATCGCGCAGTCAAAAAAAGATAAAAAAGCTCACCCGTCCTGTAGTAACGGGTGAGTTTTTTTGTGCGGAAAATAGTTGACAAAAAATTCCGAATGTGTTAGAATGAATTCGTAAAATGTGTCTAATGGCTTTATTTTCTGCTTTGCAGTACGTTAGATCAAATGATAATATCTAAAGGAGAACAAAATGAAAAAAAGAATATTGTCTTTCGTTTCACTCATGCTTTGCTTGGTTTTTGCGTTGTCAATGCTCGCGTCTTGTGATAACACGTCCACAAATGTTAGTAACGAAGCTTCAAACCCCAATACCAACGAAACATCGGGTGACGTTTCGGGCGACGGAGAAAAAGAATATGTTGCAAATATCCCCGATAAAAAATACGATGGTGAAACCTTCTATATATATACAGCGTTTTATGAACGCGGTTCTGCTGGTTATACCCTCTTTGGTAACTATAACGATAGTGAATATGAATCCAATGTCGTTAACGATGCTATCGAAAATCGTAACTATGCCGTTGAAGAATTACTCGACATAAAAATCGTTGAAAAATGTGTGGAGTCAGGCAGAACTACCGCCGGAAATGACCACTTGACCTTGGATACTGTAATGAACGCAGGCTCGGAAACCTACCATATGTTCTGTCCCAGCTTGTATAGCGCAGCAGCGTTTTCGTTACAGTCCCGCCTCGTTGACCTCCTTGATGAAGAATATCTTCATGAACTCAGCGAGCCGTGGTGGGATGCCTTCTTTGTAAAAGATGTTGCAATTAACGACCGCCTTGATTTTGTAACGGGAGATATGACTCTCTATGCTCGTAACGGTCTTTTCGTAACGTTGTTCAATAAAGATATTATTAATAACTACGGTCTCCCGAACCTCTATGACCTTGTAAGAGAAAAGAAATGGACTTTAGATAAGGTCTATGAATATTCGAAAATGATGCTTGAAGAACTTGACGGTAACGGCATCTATAACTATAACGATAAGTACGGCTTCGGTGGACAATCAGATACGATCACCTTCTGGTTCTATTCCTTCGGTGGAAGAATCGTTTCCGCAAATAGCGAAGGTGAGCTTATCAACTCATTATATAATGAAACGAACGTTAAATATATAGATAAGATCCGTGAGTTTATGCTCGACGATATATATGTAAACGCTAACGATTACTTTAACGATCCGGGCTTTAAAAACACTCCCACCGAGCTCCTGTTTGATGCATTTTCAAATGACCGTAGCATGTTCTTCAATGCCGATTTGGTGTTCCTAAAGGACGTAGGTGAAATGAAATCCGACTTCGGTATCCTTCCGACTCCGTTGTTCGAGGAAGGCTTAGGCGAATATGCCCAAGCACTAAACTGCTGGAATACAAACCCTGTATGTATCCCTAACTATATCTCCGATGAAGATATCGAGTTTTCAACTATCGTAATGGAAGCGCTCGGCGCAGCATCGAAGAATATCATAACTCCCGCATTTGTTGAAACAACACTCAAAAACCAAAAAACACGTGACGACGATAGTATCGAAATGCTCGACATAATCCTCAATAACGTTGGTGCAGATATCGCCCATGTTTATAACTGGAATAGTATGGGATGGATGCTCAATAAACTCGTAGAGAACTCAACTTTGGAATTCTCCTCCTTTGCGCAATCCTATGAAGGTGCACTCAATAAAGCCGTCAACGATTTGATCGAAGCATACCAAGAATAACGACTTGGACCGCCACTCACCGTGACACCAATAATTTGTATATTGAAAAAAGACGGCAAATACGCCGTCTTTTTTTAAATTAAAAAGTTTATATCGATCAACAGTCTTCGTCGTGACTCGGAGCAATGTCGCCGTCGGAGCAGTGAACCACCTTGATAGCGTGGGATATCGCCAAAAGATCGATCTCGATGTTTTCCCATTCCTCAACTATGTCTTAATGTATGTTCAATGCCCAAAAAAGCCGTCGCCGAAATGACACAACGGTCATCTCGACGGCGCTTTATTGTTTTTGACTATCTTTTTTTACATATCCATTTGCATGTGTTGTTGTCAGTTACACAATCATATAATTCCAAATCAAGATAACTGATAGCGATACATTGAGGAGCAGTAACCCCCGAATGTATAATGATCTTATTTTCTCCATTGTAATTGCCTCTGTCGTACGGCAGCCAAAGTTTGTCCGATCCCGTCGGGTTTTTAATGTTCACGCAAAGCTTTCCGTCGATCTTCTCAACAGAAATATATTCAACGAACATTGAATCTCCTTCGATATCCAAGGATGATTGCTCAGCATCACCGTTTATCACCTCGATAACGCATGGATTGCCGATCATCAACTCGATCCTGTTAAGCGGTTCAAAAACATATTTACGTATATTAACCATTTCTTCCTCCATTAATGATTCACCGAAAAGAACACCGATCGGAACGTCGAACACCTCCGCAATAATGGGAAACAGCGTAACATCGGGATAACCGACACCACATTCCCATTTTGATATCGATTGAGGCGCGATGTTTAGCTTATCGGCAAGAAATGTTTGTGTCCAACCTCGTTCTTTTCTTAATTCAAAAATAATATTACAGAATTTGTTAAGATGATACATGTATTCACTTCCTCTCTGCAAAGATATTCTACCATATAAAATGTACCGATTCAATAACCGCAAAGTTGAAAAAATCGCACGCATATTACCGCTGCCCGACAATCCACCCCACACCCTACGTTCTCGTTTCTATCATCCTCTCATCCTCCGCCACTTCATCCCCTCATCACCAGTCATCGCCCTAACTACACAATCTCTCCGCATATTTCACTCACCCTTATCCCTTACTCCACGCACCCACGCCATCCTCACCTTCTCCGTCATACATCCCCTACACCCACACCATCACAGCTTCTCGCACTCACTCCTCCCCATTTTTCAGCCCCCACCCCTCGCCCCTCATACCTCGCACCTCGCACTCACTCCTCCCCATTTTCCACCCATATATCCCGCGCCCTCAGCGCAACTCTACCGGCGGTAGAGTCGTGCTTTTTTCTCACCCTCACCAAATTCATCACCCATCACCTCAAAGCCCCTACTTCAAAAGAAAAACAGCACCCACAAAAGGGGTGCTATATAAATCAATTATTCATAGGTTTCGGTTTTTTGATGTAATAATCGATATACAAGGATCAAGAGTGATTTACCAGCTTCTCATGATTTCAAAGCATTTATTCAACAATGTGATATCGGCATCTCCGTTATCATTGAATGAACTGCCTTCCAGAGTGAGAAAGCCATCATAATTACTTCTTTTTAAAAATGCACCAAAGCTGTCAAAATCAATATTCCCCATTCCGATAGGAAGTGACTTCAAGTTTGCCCAATCCAGCGGAAAACTACCGTAGTCACCAATATGATAATGACATATATGTCCGTTTTTCCATAGCCATTCGTATTCTTTTTGATACAAAAGCTCAAGTTGTCCGTGAAATGACGCCATCTTTGTATCAAAGACGAAATTAATATTCGGATAGAACTCTGCCAATTGACACCACCTGGTCATAGGATCCTTGACGTTACAAACAATATTCTCTATCAAAAGCTCAAGACTGTATTGCTTTGCAATTTCATTAAGCTTTTCATAGTATAACAAGTTTGTATCAAAATTGCTGTCAGACACCATTCCGCCCCACAAATGTAAAACTAACATTTGTGCAGATATTTCTTTTGCCACTCGGCAATCTGCTTTGAAAAAGTCAATGCCTCTATTGATCTCTTCAGCAGTACCGGTACCGATACAAGTGCCGATGTTTTTTTCACAATGTACGACTGGAATATAAAGTTGTAAGTCTTTAAGATAAGATATCAAATCGTCAAGTTTGTTATACCAAGCCTTATACATCATTAATTCAAATCCATCGCAAAGAAGCTCCTTGCTATATTTCTCTAAAAGTCTGAAATTACGTTGATTTTGCGGTCCGATGATCCCGCCTGTAGAACATAATACTTTCATTTTAGCCTACTTTCTTCCAAATGTAATTAATTTTCCACGCAACCAAGTTACAGTAGCCTTTGGATTGTTTTTTAGAAAATCATTGATCTCCTGTCCTCTTTGATAATAAGATAACGCCTCTCTTCTGGTCATACCATGATTCATCAGGCGTTCTATCACTTCTTGCTCGGACTCCTTGTACCATAAAGCATTAAATTCCATCATATTGCTTATGTTTTTATCATAGTCAGTCTGATCGGGTGAAAAGAACGAAACCTTATCGTTTAATCGCACTTCGATATTCTTTATGCCGAGTTGATACATTCGATGCGCGCTTCTCATAGCAGCAGCATAATCTCTGTCTCCGTTTTTGTACTCTGCTAACCAATGCCTTCTGCAACCATTTCGACTGCATAGCTTATCGTAGTCCATGCCATCGATATAGAGACCGTCCAATTCAATTTCGCGGTTAATATCCATGCTTACGATAAGACCACCTTCTTTCGTAAGCTCATACATTTTCTTTAAAATTGCTTCTGAAGTTCCATAATGTCTGAAAACCCCTTGGCACAAGGCGATATCATATTTCTTTTTCGTTTTGTAATTAAAAAGATCTTCTTGGATAAAGGTGACCGGTAGTTGTTTTTCCTGAAATAATTTTTTCCCGTATTGAAGAAGATTTTCGGAAAAATCTACACCCGTATAAGTGCTGCCTTTCGGTAAATATTTCAGCAATGAAAGGCCAATGTATCCATATCCACAACCTAGATCCAAAACATCAATAGGTTCGTTGATTTTCCAGACATTTTTTATCAAAAATTCAAAATAATCATCATTTCGGCTTATTTCTTCTTGACGAATCAAAAAACTAAGCTTTTCATTCCAAAATTCATCAGTATCGGTTTTTTCTTCTAAATAAACATTCTCTTGAATTGCAGTTAAGCCAAGTAACTGATCAGTTGTTACATCGAAATAATCTGAAAGAACAGGCAACATAGTAATATCCGGCATTGTTATACCGTTTTCCCATTTACTGATGTTTTGATATGATGTTCCTACTATTTCCGCCAAAGCTTGTTGTGTAATTCCTTTTCTTTTACGCAAATATGCTAACTGAAGATTAACTATCTTTTGCATTGTTCTCACCTCCAACCAAATTATAACAAACTTTTAACAATTTGTCTTTCATATATTCGGTGAACTTCTTCGCTTCTGAAGCGAAAGCTATAACACCCAAATCCCTTCAAAACAGTCAACATGCGTTCTAACACGCCAACAGCTTCAAGTCCATATTTCAATTACACTATAACATAAACCACCTCAAAAGTAAATACATCCATCGCCTTCCCCCCATCTGGCCATCCCCCATCCCCCGCACTAACCTCGCCTCAGCACCCATCCTCGCACTAACCGT
>JAZRTU010000039.1:0-4529 GCA_045652185.1 Eubacteriales bacterium
CATTTATACCAAGAGAGATTATTATGTTGTTGCATAAGTAATAAAACGGACGTCTGACGTTCTCCATTCGTATGTTGCGAATGAGAATGTCCTCAATAATTCCGCCTTCCGATGATTCAATCTTGATTCCCTCGCGCCAAATGTGTTCCATAACACAGTCTTCAATCAAAACTCTGCGGATATCTCCAACGCTTTTCATTCCGATGCGCACTCCGTCCGTCCAACTCCGCATCCGACAACGCCTGATCGTGATATCCTCGCAATCTTGTTGACCTTGACCGTGTGATTGCAAACAAACCGAGTCATCGCTTTGGTCGAAAATACAATCCTCAACCAAAACACGTCTGCAACCGTCAAAATCCAACCCATCACCGTTCAAATTGACGAGTGAACGGAAACGAAGTGATCTCGCCGTGACGTCGGTGCACCCCAAAATTGCAAAATTCCAAGCTGCAGCATCAAAAATACTCAAATTCTCGATAATGACCTTGTTGCAATCTTTAAGTCTGACTAACATTGGACGAGGCGAATAAGCGTCTGAATCATTATGAAAAGCAGGGGCATTCCCGTCTATAATGCCACCACCCGTAAGGACCAACTCTTCGCAATTCTCGGCGTATATAAAACAACGATCCATGTGCTTTTCATTTAAATGGCGATTGTAATGAGTGTCATCACGATAATCATCAATGTTACCGCTTGCAAAAAGCTTGCTTCCTCTTTTTATGAAGAGCGTCAACTTGCTTCTCAAATATAGCTGACCGCAAAGGTATGCCGAACCCGAAAGAATAACGCTTCCTCCGGTGTTTTCAGCCATATCCAATGCCTTTTGAACTGCGTGTGTGTCGTTAGCTTTTCCGTCTGCGACAGCACCAAAATCCTCGGGAAAATAATGTGGTAACGGACAACTTAGTTCCTCTCTGTCCCATAAAGGAAGCATAGGAGTTTTCTTGATATATATATCTTCCATTTTCTTATCCTTGTAGTGTTGTTTTCTAAACAAATAATAACCCATACTAATTAAAAAGTCAATAAAAATCCGATATGTGAAACAAATAAAAAACATTTACCTTGACAATTGATATGAATAGTGCTAAAATAAAGAAAAAAGTGTTCCTTTCGGACATATATCGCAAAAAACTCGGCACAGTGTATGTCCTCGAAAGATACACCGTGCTTTTTTGTTTTTAGAAGGAGGTAGTATGAAAAAAATTCTTGCTTTTGTTTTCGCTTGTATGTGTGTTTTTCTTTTGGTGTCGTGTAGTGAAGAATTACCCGCAAGCGATTATGTAAAAAAAGGTGAAATAGTAGTCGATAATACCATCCCGTTCGTTATCGACGATTCCGTTGCTATCGATGCCAAAGAAGCCGAATCATCATTGCGTGTCGGTATGCGCTATATAACCTTTGCGGCTAAATTCGGATATAAGATATTCCATTCCGAGGATACACCAATTCTTTCTTCCTCATCATTATTCACGTATTATACCGTCTATCCTTTGAACGACGGAAGATTGTTGTATCTTCACATTGAGCCTAACAATAAAGGGGAATATATCATCGATGAGTATTCAGTAATAGCCGACAAAAATACTTATGTGAATAATATTCTCGCTTTTGATGCTCCGTATGTACTGATGAACGTTTCGGCGGAGAACCGCGAAAAAGATTTCCTAAACGGCATCGAAAAAAGCTCGCTTGTCTATTCAACGTTTATGAAGCTTGAGGAAGCGTTGGGACTATCTTCGGTGAACTATATACCAAACTCATTTGCGAATGGAAGCGATTGGAATATGGCGGTAAGAATGATTTATCTGGAAAATGAAACCGCCGATGTGTTTGAATTGAAAATGAGATCCGACACAACTTCTCACACACTCACCAAAATAACGTATTCATACTCAAACGGTGAATTTGTAAAAAAAGAAACCGAAGAAAAAACTATCGAGCTTGAAAAAGTCGTGCCTTTGCTGAAAAAATTAAAAACGTCTAACGTGGATAACTCTGTTTATTCCGAAATAAAAGACCTCGCGACTCTTGATAAAGGTATCTTTTTCTTTGCTGACGGTGGTATAACGTATGAAGAAGAACGATATTACTCGCGGTGTAACTTTATTTATTCATATACCATGACCGACACGGATGTGGCGGATTATTGGACTGCATTGAATAACTTGTTTGGAGAGTAGGTGGCGTAATGAAAAAATTTGTTTCTTTAATCTTGATTTTCTTGATGCTCGCCGCGCTCTGCGGATGTGAAACTCCGATAGCGAACGATTATGTCCGCGGATATAAAGCAAAAGTAGATAACGATATAACGTTCGTATATACCCAAGGCGCTTTTTCTCCTGATACGGGCTACTTGGTAAACCACTATTATGAAAAAGAATTGACCTATAAAGAATTTGCTGAAGTGTATGGTAATAAGATCATACACGAATCAGTTCGCGACGATGAAATATATTATTATACCGTGTATTTCGGTGATAATAATGATGTCTATTATCTGTTCCTCGAGAAAAATGAAAACGGAGAATTCTATTTCGAAAAAGATAAAGTGAATTGGATTTGGGCTAATTTGTACCAAATGGAGTATTATGATTCGAAAGTCCTGCATACAACAGATGAGGCAAAATCACTCTTGCTCGAACAAGATCTTCCCGAAAATCTGCTTGAAGGAAGATTGCCCTATAACGCCGACCCTAATTATATAACAGGCAATAATATCTTCAAAAGCAGCTTGCGTGCTTGGAGTGAATATGACGCACGCCTTGCTCTCTATTCAATAGATCGCGGAATAGATAGAGTAAAGGATAACGTAACGAGCTTTTACCGTGTCCTACATAGCGTGGCATTCGATTATACAAACGATAAAGGCCACGAAATGTGCGGAGCATTGTACCTCTATGAAATAACAGTGTATGCCGACGGAAAAGGAAGCTTGCGCTTTGCCCATATCGACGAGATCGCACCGCGAGATAACTTGCCTCCCAACCAAGATGAAACGGTAAGCTTGACAAAGGAAGAAACGGATAGCTTTTTGAAGGTCATCGAGGAACGAAACTTCTATTCCTTGCCATCATATAATCCCGAAGATAGTATGGGACTTGACGGTTATACGACCTACGTCTTCGGCGATAACGGTGAAAAAACTCACCTCATAAAGCATTGGGTAGCGTCGGAACGCTATGATATCTACCATATACGAAAAGCAGTCGAAGAGCTGACAAAATCAAAAATCGACGTAAAATACGGCGGTGTCTATATCGATTACGGTTATTATAATTAAATAATAAAGCCAAGACCATTATCTATCGGTGGTCTTGGCTTTTTATGTGTAGTGTTATTCAAACATCATTCGTTCCATATATTCATCGGCAAATATAGCTTCTCCCGAAAGATTGGCAACCGAAACACTTCGAGCGATCAATGCAGCTGCTTCTCGAAGCTCGCGGTTTAAAAGAAGCATAGACGCTCCTGTCAGCGCCGCATTTCCGATAACCCTGATCTTGTTCGAAAGCTCTCTCGGTAAAAGTCCGATCTTAACGGCATTGGCTGTGTCAAGATAGCTTCCAAATCCGCCTGCAATAATTAACGAATCGATTTTTAAAATATCCGAGTCGGAAATATGAAGAAGCGAACGTATTCCTGCATGTATCGCGCCTTTTGCAAGCTGGATCTTTCTGATATCCTCTTGTGTCAGCATAACGGGAGCAGATATCTCAGCTTCGTCGTCATCAAGATATCCCGTTTCATCAAGCGTACCCATCTCAAGAAGACAGGCAACAGCATCGACGATCCCACTTCCGCAAATACCAATCGGCGTAGTTTCACCAATAACGTGAGCAGTAAGCGACCCGCCATCAAAAGCTACGTGATCGATAGCCCCGATCTTACCCGCCATCCCCATGGATATTCCCGCGCCTTCAAACGCAGGTCCGGCGGCGGTGGAACATGCAAATAGCTTTCCGCCTGCTGAGAGCACTATCTCGCCGTTTGTGCCTATGTCACATAGCAATTCATTCATCTTCGAATTTGTAATATCAGATGCCAGTATAGCGCAAGTCGTGTCTGCGCCAATAAATGCCGCAATACAAGCCGGAAGATAGATCTCCGCTTCGGGTTCGATAGCGGTTAAATGAAGATCTTTCGCCTTTAGAATTTCATCAAAAAGCCTTGTCGCCTCGAAAGGTGCGCGAGTCAACGGCTTGACGTCTGTTTCCGTAATGAGATGTAGCATAACGGTGTTGCCGGTGATTACAATGCTGTCGATCTCATTGGCATTAATGAATGCATCATTTGCAAGTGATGTGATCAATCTGTCGATAGCTCCAACAGTTATCTCGGCAATAGCCTTCGCGTTTCCTTTTGTCGCGCTTTCCATCCTTGAGATAACGTCTGCGCCAAAAACCGATTGCGGATTTGCCGCCGAAGCCTCGGCGAGAACATTTCCGTTCTTGTCATATAATCGCGATGCAAGGGTGGTAGTACCAATGTCGATAGCTACGCCATATCTCGAAAAAGAAGGT
>JAZRTU010000040.1:0-26605 GCA_045652185.1 Eubacteriales bacterium
CGCTTCGTGGTAGATTATAATTTATTTTCGCGAGCTTTAGATATATTGTGTTCTATGATACACCACCGCCGAGGAATTTACTCCTCGGCGGTTCTGCTTTTTAAAATGCAAATGGGGGGGTAATTATCAAAAAGATTGACATTTTATAAAACCAATGCTATAATCAAAGCTAATAATTAGGAAAGGAGGCATATTTTATGAAAAATTCAAAAATCAGTAAATTAATTAGGAGGACTCTTTTCTGCTGAAGTCTTCCGAAGGAGGATAAATGTATATAGAAACAAAAAGGCTTATTATTCGTGATTTTAGCGAGAACGATGTTAATGCCTTATATAGAATTAAAACTGATGATCAGGTCCTGAAATATGCACCTGATTTTTTAGAATTAGACCTTGATCCCACAGATACTATAAAGCATATTAACCATTTCAAACAGCTTGAAAACAACGGAGATATAGACACTTGGCGTTGTTACGCTATCGAGAATATGCAAACCCACGAAGTTATGGGATGTTTATGCTTCTGCAAGGAGGATATGTTGTTTGAATATGAACTTGGTTGGATGATGATCGGAGAGTTTACAAAAAACGGTTACGCTTCCGAGGCAGCAGAAGCTTATGCAGAGTGGTTTTGTAAGAAATATTGTGTAGATTATCTAATTGCAGTTATGGATGTGGATAATCCGGCATCTTTCCGTTCGGCTGAAAAAGCTGGTTTTAAGTTGTTTGAAAAACGTACTGTTTATGATTACTCATATAACCGTTATGGCGACGATTACTATTATTTAAGGCGTTATTATTCAAAATGCAATATAATCGATAGATTCTATGGTGATTCACCATATTATGGACGTTCTGTGAAAGGTGTAGAGTAGTATGACGAAATTAGTTTCTTATGATGCTTCGCGCAGAAATGAGGCTGTTCAAATGGTTGCTGAGTTTTTTGCCGATCACTTTTCCATTTCCGAATATACGAATGCCGTGATTACTCCGGAAAGACTACAAGCTGCTGATGAGGATTTTGACGATTGGTTTGAAAAGGACGCCGCTACGTTGTTTTTTATTGAAGATGAAGATATAACGGTTGGCTTTATTTTTTTGACAAAACATGGAGGAAATGTAGTTTGGATAGAGAATTTGTACGTAAAGAAAGAATTTCGTCGAAAAGGAATTGCAACTCGTGCAATTGATCTTGCAGAACAGTATGCTGTTGAGATAATGAATGCGCCTGCGATTAATATGGATGTCATTCCGCAGAATATCGATGCATTGCGTTTATATCATTCTCTTGGGTATGATACTTTACAAATGTTAACTGTACGCAAACATTTAAATGGCGATAGAAGAGATAACTCAACAGATGTTCTCGGATTTGAATTTAAAATATAGTTTTGAGGAAAAGATGAAAAATATTTATTTAAAATATAACAATATAATCCTACGTAACGCTGAAGTTTGCGATGCTAAACAATTAACGATTTGGTGGAATGATGGAGCAGTGATGGCGCATGCAGGTTTTCCTAACGGACTTGGTACTTGCGAAGAGGAAGTAATCAAAAAGCTTGATAACGGCAGGATGATTATTGAAGAAAACAACCGTCTGATCGGGGAGTGCTCTTATCGAGGAGTTGACGAACGATCTGCTGAAATTGGAATCAAAATATGTGAAACAGATTGTCAAAACCGAGGAGTTGGTAGAATTGTTTTGAGTATGTTAATTGAATGGTTATTAGAAAATGGCTATTCAAAAATCATACTTGATACAAATTTAAAAAACATACGTGCTCAACATGTGTATGAATCGCTTGGATTTAAAAAGATACGTGAAAATATAAACTCTTGGAGAGACCAATTGGGCGAATTACAATCATCGGTCGATTATGAGTTGAATAAAGATGGTTTTGTAAGTTTCATAAAACTCGGAGAAATAAAAAATGAAATTTCCTAAAATGATTATTTTTGATTATGGATTTACTCTTTTATATGAACCCGATTGGAATTCTGATAGAGGAAATACTGCACTGATGAAATATGCAGTAAAGAATCCGAATAATTATACGGTTGAGGATATAAGACAATCAACGCATCTTATATATAACACCCATGTTCAAAATGTCAGAAATATCGGTTATGATATATCTGCTCGAATTTCTAATAAGGCGTTATATGAATATCTCGGATTTGAGTTTTCTTTAACTCCTTTGGAAATGGAAACTGTTTTTTGGGATAATGCTTCTCCCGGTGCGGTAATGCCAAATGCAGATATTCTTTTAGATTTTTTGAATGAGAATAATATACGAACCGCAGTTATCAGCAACATTGGTTGGTCCGGAGAAGCTTTAAAGAAACGTTTTGATAGATTATTACCCAATAATCAATTCGAGTTTATTATTGCTTCGAGCGATTATTTTATAAGAAAACCCAACCCGATTATCTTTAAAATAGCTCTTCAAAAAGCCGGATTAAGTGCTGATGAAGTATGGTATTGTGGTGATAATACGGTTGTTGATGTCGAAGGCGCTTCAAATGTAGGTATCTTTCCCGTATGGTATGATAATTTCAGAGATTATGAGATGGAGAAAAATGCCGAGGTTGAACATTTGCATATTCACGATTGGGATGAACTTATCTCTATTCTAAAGCGTAATATTTAGCGAGGAAAAAATGAACGAATTAATTACCCAAACAAATGATTTGTTAAATAATCAAGGATTCGAATATGCGTTTTGCGGTGGATATGCTGTTGACTTGTTTTTGGGGTGCGAATCTCGTCCACACGGCGATATAGATATACTCGCATATTGGAAGGACCGAAATAAAATAATCGAGTATATGTGGACACAAGGTTATTGTGTTTACGAAATGCTTGGAGAAGGAAAAGCTCACCACATTACAGACATTAATAATCAATTTATTAAAAAGCGGAATATTTTCTGTATAAAAGAAGATTGCGACTTCATTAGATTAACAGAAACAACAGAACAAGATGTTTATATTGTTGAGATAATACCGGCGATTCAAAGAAAATTGAATTTCATTGAGTTTTTGTTCAACGATAGAACAGACGAACAATTTTTATATGCAAGGAATCACAATATAAAACGAGCTTTGAATAAGTCGATATTGTATGCGGATAATATACCGTATTTAGCACCCGAAATATGTTTGTTGTATAAATCTACTGATACAGAACGCAAAGGGTATCAACAAGATTATGATTTGTCCATTCAGAAAATGAATAATAAACAAAGAAAGTGGCTAAGAGAAGCTTTGAGTGAGTTGTTTCCTAACGGACATAAATGGATAGGTGAATTATGAATATAAGAGATATTAAAGAAAACGATTTATTGCAGATTTCCAAGCTATACTATCAGTTTTGGGGAGAAGTTTCTGATGTTAATAAAATGAAAGAACAGTTGCAACATATAAAAGCAGAAGACAATCATATTATTCTCGTTTGCGATGACGATGGTGAAATTATTGGCTCTGTAATGGGAGTTATCTGTCGTGAACTATATGGAGATTGTCGCCCTTTTTTAGTTGTTGAAAATATGATTGTTGATAAAGAACGTCAACATCAAAGCATAGGAACACAATTGTTAACGGAATTAGAAATCAAAGCGAAAGAACGTAATTGCACACAAATGATCTTGGTGACAGAAAAAGATCGCAAAGCTGCGTGTGCATTTTATGAAAAATTCGGATTTTCACAAAATACAACAGGATATAAAAAGAAATTGTAATACGCACCGCCGAGGATTCTCGGCGGTGGTTTTATCTATAATATATTCGTTTGTAGTGTTCACCGGTAGAAAAATTCGAATTTCATTTGAATATGCTTCAAAAAACAAGTTATTGATTATTGCATGCAATTAATGTATTATAATTACGTAAGCAGAGCTCGCTTAAATATTTTACACAAAGGAATGATATATTTAATGCATATAGGAGAAAAAATAAAAGAATTTAGAAAAAAGAACGATATGACGCAAGAAAAGCTCGCGGAATATCTTAACGTTTCTTTTCAAGCCATATCAAAATGGGAAACGGGTGTCGCATCCCCCGACCTTGCGCTCATCGTGCCACTCACGAGACTATTTAAGGTGAGCGCTGACGAGCTTCTCGGTATATCGGAGGCGGTTAACGACGAGAGACGTTTAGAACTGCGTGATATGTGGAATGCAACATATAAAAGCGGAGATACTGCAAAGCGTTTGGAAATTGCTCAAACGGCGGTTGCGGAATATCCGGGTGACGTAGAGTTTATTTATATGCTTGCTGAGAGCGAGTTTTACTACCCAACCCATAATTGCGAATATGGCTCTGAAGAGTTCAGAGAATATATCGAAAAAGCAGTCAAACATTATGAAGCTGTGCTCGAAGAGCCCAATAATGAAGATTTTAAAAATGCGGCGCTGTATGGTCTTGTGTTATCTCTTCCGGATCTCGGAAGAAACGATGAGGCTGTTGAATATGCGAAACAACACCCTGATGGAGATGAGCTTCTTCTTTGGTGTCTGAAGGGTGAAGAAAAAGAGATCCAGCGACAAAAGCTGATCGAACGCTCACTTTTGAACCTATTAGGTCATCTTGAGTTTGGACAAAGCGACCTTGTGTCTATCCAAGCGGCAGAAAAGATCGCAAAAACGATATTTGACGATGGGAACTATCTATATATGAACGCAGACCTATCGTTTAACAGCTATCTGCAGGCTGTTTGTTTGGCTCGTGACGGACGATGCGATGAGGCTATCGAAAAGATGAGAGAGTGTTATAACTATGCTGTTGAAGCTGATAAATTGCATGAAGCGGCAAAAGAGAAACCGCTTAATTATACGTGTCACATACTTTCGAAGCTTGTATTCGATCCGAAAAATTATATTAAAAGCGGAACGGAAAATAATGTTGATAACTTCCGCGAATTTCTTCGCTGCGACAGACTTGCACCGCTTCGCGATCGTGATGATTATAAAGAATTGCTTGAATTGTGATTTATAAGTTGAAAATTGCCGCCGAACCCTCGGCGGGATTTTTTATATCTTGGTGTGAGGATTTTTGGTGCTATTATTGACAATAAAAATTGATTGACATATGTGTGTATATATATTATAATGAAAAAAACATCAAACGTGCGAGGGGGAAGAATATGAAGAAGGTGTTGATATTGGACGGTGGCGACGTCGGAACGGAAAGCTCGGCGATCCGCAGTGCGCTCGAATGCTTCGGATATATCGTAACTGTCTTTTACATCGGCAGACCGCAGGACTATTTTGACGCACTCGGCGGTAAGTTGAATTTCGACTTTGACTATCTCGTGATCTGTTGCCACGGAGAAGACGGGAAGATCATCGCTCCCGTGTTGGCGGATGAGGTGTATTTGCCCGACGAATGTCGCGGAGCACTTGGCTTCGATGAGCTTTGCGGTGCAGTTGCCTTCAATAATAAGATAACTGTTTGCACGGGCTGTACGACAGGCTACGGAGAGCTTTACCGAGCGTTTACCGAGGGTGGCAACAGCTTTGTTGCACCGAGAGATTATATCGACGGCAAGAGCTGTTTTTTGTTCGTCGTAACTATGTTCTATCATCTGTCAAATGACGTATGCCTCAAGGAAAGTTGCGAGCTTTCGCGTGCGATCGATAGCGAAACAGAGCTTTTTGGGGTGTATGGCGTAGACCGAGAGAACTAAACCTATTTTTAGCATTTAGAGAAAGGGAAGAATATGAAGAACAAAGGCTTGGAACTTGGGATAAAGATCGTTTTGACGCTGATGCTTATCGGCGGCGCATTTTTCGTAGGCTTTTTTGGGCTTATACTTTCGGCGTTTGCGGCGACTACATCGGGGAAGATATTATGTACGCTGATGGCACTCGCCTTGCCGTCGCTTCTGCCTCTTGTTTGGCTCAAAAAAAGAAAAATATATTTGATCGTCTTGGCGAGCGTGGTTCTCGCGGCACTTATCACCGCGGGCGTGTTCTTTGGATTTGAGAAATACGAGGAAAAGATCACGATAGACACCTCTCCGAGCATCAACGTTCACGAATATCTGCCGTTTGTCGAGGACACGAAGATAGTGAAGCTCGACAGCAAAACGCTGAAGCTGACGGGCAAGCTTCCTCACGTTGACGGTGCGGCGGCAGTTTTCCCCGTATATTCCGCATTCGTCCACGCGGTATATCCCAATTCTACCGCGTTGGGAGAGGGTGTGTTTTCATATACCAATACTCGCGGCGGATACGAAGCACTTGCCGAGAAGGAAAGAGACGTCTTTTTCGGTGCTGCGCCATCGAAGGAGCAGGTCGAATATGCCGAGCAGAACGGAACGGTTTTCAAATACACACAAATAGGCACGGAGGCGTTCGTGTTCTTCGTCCACAAGGACAACCCGATCGACAGCCTGACGGTCGAGCAGATAAAGGGCATCTATTCGGGAAAAATAACGAATTGGAGCGAGCTCGGCGGTGACGACGAGGAGATCGTCGCGTTCCAGCGCAACGAGGGTAGCGGCAGTCAAAGTATGCTGATACGTTTTATGGGCGATACACCGATAATGACACCCGAGACAAAGGAGAGAGTTGACGCGATGGGCGGCATCATAAAAGAGGTCGCGGAATATAAAAGCAAGTCGGGCTCGATAGGCTTTTCGTTCAGATATTACGTTGAGGGCATCATCAAAAACCCCGACATAAAAATGATCGCCATCGACGGCGTTTCGCCGAGCATCGAGAATATAAAGGGTGGTACATACCCGATAACAACACCGCTTTACGCTGTGACGTACGAGGACAACCCGAACGAGAACGTACAGCTTTTACTGGATTGGATACTCTCCGAGGAGGGACAATATATTATCGAGCAAACGGGCTACGTTGGAATAGAATAATAAAAAAGAAAGAGGAAACCGTAATGGATATTCAAGGCTATAAGGAACAATTGGAAGAGATAGTCGCTTCGTGGTAGATTATAATTTATTTTCGCGAGCTTTAGATATATTGTGTTCTATGATACACCACCGCCGAGGATTTCCTCGGCCGTTTTTCGTTGTTTATACTGTTGCAATGGGTGAGTGATGGGTATGTTATAATATCAAAAGATTTGGTATAAATATCTGTATGCTCGCAAAGTGCAAACATTGAGTTTTTTATTGAGCTGTGTTATAATCGAATAAGATATTAGGCAAGTACAATATGTTTGTTCTAATGTTTGATTTGTACGAGGCGGTTTAATGGAAAATCAAATTTTTTTTAAAAAAACATTAACCAAATCATTTTTCTTTCACTATAAGGGCAGAAGCTTCTAAAAACAAATAAGGAGGTGAGCGGATGAATAGAAAAGAACTTCACGAAAAGATCATTGAGATGTCTAAAACTATTTTTTCGTACTGTATAGCAAAAACATCAACACGGGAAGATGCAGAAGAGTTATCACAGGATATTATATATGAATTGCTTAAATCCGGTAATAATATCCGTGATGATAAAGCTTTTTACGCTTTTATGTGGGGCGTTGCGGGTAATGTCTATAAGCAATGGTATAAAAAGAAACTAAAAAACAATACCTATGAACTGACAGATAATATTCCTGCAGAGGATGATTTCATCCAAGACAACGATAATGAAATATCTCTTCTTCGTCGTGAGCTTACTTTACTATCCGAAAAATATCGCAAAGCAACTATTATGTATTACATTGATGGATGTTCTTGTTCTGAAATTTCATCTGCACTTGCCATTTCCGAAAGCATGGTAAAATACCTGCTGTTCAAATCAAGAAAAATATTGAAAGAAGGAATGAATATGGAAAGAAATCTTGGAGAATTAAGTTATAATCCGAAAACATTGATCCCAATGTATAGCGGTCAAGGTCCCAATCAATTTTGGAATTTTATGCACAGCAAGATCAGACAGAATATTGTCAGCGCTTGCTTTAATGATTCACTTACTGTTCAGCAGATCAGTCTCGAAACGGGTATCCCTCTTCCGTATCTTGACGATGAAATTAAAGAGCTCGAAGACAAACAACTCTTAATTAAAGAAGGAACACGCTACAAAACAAACGTGATCGTTATTACATCAGAATGCTCCGATGAAATTCAACGTGCCGTTACAAAATATCACGAACAGATTGCTGATAAGATCGAAGCATTTATTACGGAAACTATTTCGGAATATAAAAGCATCGGGTTTATCGGTAGCGGTCTTTCTGATAATACATTACGTTGGCAGCTTGCTTCAATTCTCTTTATGGCGATCCAAGAAGTTGGTTACACGAAACAAACGTACCGAGAACGGGCTGGGGAGAACCTGCTTACCTTTGGCTTTTGGAGAAATGGAATGAAAAGCACATCTTCAATTATAGCAATGTTGATAGCAAACACGGTGATAGGATATATTTTTTTGACTATTTGAAAGATGGTATGGGTAAAGGCAGTCATCACGATTTTTATCGTAAAGATCGCAATATCAATCTATTCTGTGATATCTGCCGTGGTGATAAAACAAACTTTAGTGAGTATGATCTCGAGTCAATTGCGGAAATGATCAAGAAAGGATACGTTGTTAAGGAAAACGAAATGTACCGATCAACAGTTCCGATATATACCTTGGATCAATATAAAACTGTAGTAGAAATGGTCCGAATGTTTATATCCGATAAACTAATATCTATTATTCAGGAAATTGATCATAGTGCCGCCAAGATATTAAGTGAACATACCCCAAAACACTTGCAGGATCAGGTGGATGGTATTGCATCAATGGACAAATTTTTGAACGCCGTTTGCATTCCGGCAATAATTCTTATGGAAAGACAAGTGTTAACTACCGCATGGCATCCGCTTGAAATGCCCACGACTTATGTTGTTTTGAAGTAAATAATAAATAACACACCGCCGAGGATTAAACTTTCCTCGGCGGCATCTTTGTCTATAGCAACACAACCACTGTCATTCATATCGAGAACGCATCGGTTAAGCCGTTTAGTCGGGTATTGTCTTTTTTCACATAGTACATCACGGTTATCGGATAGACCTATTCACATCCACCGCGCACATTTTTTACAGTTAAAATATTATTTAACAACTGTATGCTTTTGATTTATAGCGGTTGAAACGATAAAAATAATGTGATATAATATAAAAAAGGAGACGACTTTTTTTACAAAGGAGCAAAATTTTATGAACTATTCGAAGCCGCTTCATTATCATTATAAACCGCAAAGAGGTTGGATGAATGACCCGAACGGGCTTGTTTATTTCAACGGATATTATCATATATTCTATCAACACGCGCCGCACTATGAGATCCCGTGGCAAGAGCCTATGCATTGGGGACACGCGCGGACAAAGGATTTTTTGAATTGGGAAGAATTGCCGATCGCGTTGACTCCCGGTGCGTCGTATGACGGTGGTGGATGTTGGTCGGGCACTGCGATCGTAAAGGATGGAAAATTATTTTTGTTCTATGCCTCGATAACTGCGGTCTCCACTATATCCGTTGCTGTGTCTGAGGACGGCGTTTATTTTGAAAAATATAGCGGCAATCCCGTTATCGCTACTTTTCCACCCGAGGGAGGCCCCGATTTTCGTGATCCTGCGGTATGCTGTATTGATGATGTGTATTATTGTGTTATTGCCTCGGGTCACCCCGAGACACAGACGGCACGTTTGCTTTTGTATCGCAGTGTTGACCTTTTGAACTGGGAGTTCCAATCGGTGCTTGGCAAGTGGGATAATGCCGTATATGCCGAATGCCCGTCGATCGTTCCGCTTGAAGATGGGAAATGTCTTCTTGCGACGTCGGTTTGCAATTTAGATAAAACACATTTCTTCCAGATAATGATCGGAACGTTTGAAAACGGAGAATTCAGGTGTGAGCTGTCGGATCGATTCGACAAAGGGCCTGACCAATATGCAGGTCAAGTATTTGCGGGTGAAAACGGAAGACCGCTTCTGATGACTTGGATACCCGGATGGAGCTTTGCGGGCTTTATTTCGGGGCTTGACGTTGGGTGTATGTCGATTCCGCGTGAGATAACCGTTGTTGACGGACGTATTTGCGGTAGGCCCGCTAAAGAGGTCGCACATCTTTTGAAAAACAGTGATCCTTATGTTAGGATGACCGAGGATGGATTCGTTGTAGATAGGATGCTCAGACCGTCGCTCGTTCATAAAGGCGACGTGCACGATATACAAATATTGCGCGACGAATATATTATGGAAATATTTGTTAACGGCGGAGAAACAGTCTACTCCGTGCTGATCTGCTAACTTTTATATCCCCCTGCGAAAGCAGGGGTATCAATATATTGACTTTAGATGGTTAAAATGATATAATTTATATGAAAAAAAAGAAATTCAGAGGAATTGTTATGGGATATGCTTTTATTAGTTATAGCACTAAAAACCAATCTGATGCCGATCTTCTCAGAAATATATTAAATAAAAAAGGAATACAAACTTGGATGGCTCCGGGAGATATTCCTCCCGGGAGCAAATATGCTCGAGTTATCAACAACGCCATCAAAGAATGCTCTTGCCTTATCCTTTTGTTGACAAACGCGGCGCAAAATTCCGTCTGGGTTTCAAAGGAAGTCGAAAGAGCGGTGAGTTACGGCAAAGCGATCCTCCCAATAAAAATGGAGGATATTACGCTTAATGACGATTTTGAGTTTTACATAAGCACGAATCAGATTATTGCAATGCAAAAAATTGACGATAAATCTGAAGTTTTCCAAAAATTTTTGTCAAGCCTGAATGTGATCGTAGATTCTGCACCTAAGTCTGAAGTCGGTGCAGAGCTTCAAATTTCCGGATTTGAGGAGTCAGATCTCGTTCAAGCACCCACACAAACAAAAGCAGAAAAAACGGCCTCCAAAAGCAATAATACTAACCAAAAATCGAGCGCTGTCGTTAAATTTTTCACTCGTTGGGAATCGTCGAGCGTTTTGGTGCTAAATCATTTTTACCTTTCGGAGCTTATTTTATATGCGATTGGGCTTATCTCCTTTTTTGCTTTTTTGATTTATGACACGGAATATGCGTTTCCTTTTTTCTTGATGTTCTTTTTGATTGGATATATTCCGTCAATGGTTAGGCGTTTAGTTCTGAAAAAACCGTTTTTGCCCGTTAAACACACAAATTCCTATATAACGGGATTTCTCACGTTAATATATAGTTTTTCTCTTTTCTGGTTTTTTTCTGAGTCAATGTCACTTTACAAATGGCTTGATAAACATGAGGAAGATTTTAATTTATATCAATTCGAAGATATGGCAACGTCGATATTCGTGGCTTTTCTTCTCGCGGGTATTGTTTTTGGTGTTATAGTTTGTTATTCTACAAAAAAATCATCCGCGCGTTTGCTCCTTGGACTATCTGATATATGTTCGTTTTCCGCTATGATTTCTTTATATATGTTTGTGGAATCAAAGCTGATTACAAAGGAGTTTGTTGATGAGATATATAACGAATATGCTGATAACGGCAATTTGATCTTCTTCATAGTCCTTGCGTTATGTAGTATAGTTTTATTTGTTTCGATGAAGGCAGTTTCATCAAAAAAAGCTGATGCTTTAGATAAAAAATCGTAATTTTTGAGGCTGTTAGTATATTTTATTTGTTTGGAGCTTTACGATGAAGAAAATAGTAAAACGATTCGTGTCGTTGTTTATTATATTGATAACAATTCTCCCGTTGCTTTTTTCTTGTAATTCGGAGAAAAAATATACTATTTGGGTAGTCACCGAGCAAACAACTTGGGACAGAATGAACGGTGTACTGTATTCGCTTCAAAGAGAGTTCAGAAAAACTCACACGGACGTTGATTTCAAGATCGATTATCTCCCGACCGAAAAGCAGGAGCGCGACGTGTTTTTGCAACAGCTTCGCACCGACATTTTGCAAGGCGGCGGACCTGATTGCTATTTGCTCCCGACGGATGACAGCCTCATTCTCGACGTGCCGACCCAATACGTTTATGCTGACGTAGAGCCGCTTTTCCCCGACGTTGAGCTTGCGATGCGAAATGGACTGTTTTATGATGTGTCGAAGCTTTATGATGCCGATGAAACGCTCAAAAAGGATAGACTTAACAAAAAAATAATGGATTCGGGAGTCGTTGACGGAAAACGCTTCGTTCTCCCACTTCGCTATGATATCCCCGTTATCTATGCGAAGAACGATTATCTCGAACGTGCAGGCTTGGATATAGGCGTATTGAACGGCGATATTTTATCCATTATGGAAGCGGTATATAAGACCGAAGCGCCGCTTCTTGCAGGCGGTGCGCTTTTCGATAGCTTGAGCGTATTTTCGAGCTTGATAAATTATGATTTGGGAAAATACACTACAGATGCCGAAACGCTAAAGGATTTTCTTGGTTACTATCAAAAGCTGAAAAACGTGCTCGGCGAAGCGTACGTTGATTATGATAAGGAATCTCCCGATGCGAAATCGGTCGTTCTTGCGGTGAAGGACAAAATATTTTTGGAAAAGCTTGATTTGAAGAAATATATCTATTGCAATTATTTCAGCGAGATCGAGCTTGCGGGAAGTAATTATGACTACACTGCGCCGAAAACGGAGTATTATCCGTTGTGGATAGGCTCGATGCAGGATCTGTTGGAATACGTTCCGATGGCGCAATACGAGGGGAGCGAATTGACGATCCTGCCGTTGCGTTCTCTTGATGGCGGCATTACCGCGACAGTAACGTATTATGGCGCAGTAGGTTCGGGAAGTAAAGATCCCGAATTGGCGTATGAATTTTTGACTCAATTTTTGACGGAAGAGTCACAATGGGAATCAAACCGACCGAAAAGGCCCTATACGACACCGATAAAGGGTACGGCGGGGAATACGTCGAACGATACACACTACCCCGGTCTTGTCGAAAGCGGTTGGCCGGTTCTTGATAAGGATTCTTTGCAACCACTTTGGAATCGCAGAAGAAAGCAGTTGTACGTTCGCGATATGGAGCGAGGAGCGACGAGTGAGCAACAGTGGCGTATGCGCCAGATCGGTCTTATGGGCGAGCTGGATGCCAATAATATCCCGCTTTTTGATGTTGAAATAGACAGCGTGCGCTTTGACAACGCTCTATCGAGCGAATTTTCCTCTATACTCGACATACTCAATGATACACATAACGCGAACTTGCCAACAAATGCGGATATCGAAAAGCTTGTTGACGGTTTCCTTGAAAACGTTCGATTTCATATTTTGGAAGGGTAGGTGGACGGTATGAAGATAAAAACGAAAAATGCCCTCACCGGATTTGCCCTTGTTTTACCGCTTCTCGTTGGATTTATAGTTTTCTATGCGATCCCTTTTGTAATGGTAATTTGGTTTTCGCTCACAAAAGGCAGCGGAAAGACGCAATACTTTGCTTTCTTTGAGAATTATGTTGAGCTGTTCGAAAACGAGCTTTTTGTACTCGCGATGAAAAACACATTGAAGTTTCTTTTTGTCGGATTGAGCTTGATATTGGTGTTATCCTACATGGTAGCTCTGTTTTTGAAAAGCCGAAAAAAGAATAAAGTGCTTCAATCGTTGGTGTTGCTCCCCTACGTTATGCCTATCGTCGGAACAGTGCTCATCGTTGATATATTGTTTTCTGAAGCAGGACTTGGCAACATTTTTTTGACCGCTCTCGGACTTCCGATAAAGGATTGGCTCAATTCGGACGGTGCATTTTGGGTGATGGTGATTTTGTACCTTTGGAAAAACACGGGATACAGCGTCATTTTGCTTCTTTCGGGGCTTGCAACCATCTCGGACGAGCAATATGCGGCGGCATCTCTCGACGGTGCGAACGGGATCAAAAAATTCCGTTTTATAACTATGCCTCAAATGTGGTATAGCGTATTTTTTGCGGGGATATTCTCGCTTATCAACGCTTTCAAAAGCTTTCGCGAGATATTCCTTCTCGGCGGAACACATCCGCACGACAGCATCTATATGCTTCAGCATTTTATCAACAACTGCTTCGAAAAGCTCAGCTATTCTAAAATGGCGGTTGCAAGTATGTTGATGACTGTTGGCGTTTCGACTTTGTTTTTGGTCTGCTACCTTTTAGTAATGCGAAGGGAGAAATATAAAGAATGAAGAAATTTCGATCTCTTATTTCAGCGTTTCTTTCGCTTTTGTTGTGTGCGATCTGTATCGTTCCGTTTCTTTACGTGTTGATAACAAGCTTTAAAAACCTTGATGGTGATTTCACCTTGAGGTATTACTATGAAGTGTTTGTCGGTCAGTCGCAATACCTCTTTCGATTTTGGAAAAGCATGGCGCTCAGCTTTTGTATTGCGCTCGGTCAGGTAGCGTTGTCGGCTTTGGCGGGATATGGCTTTGCAAAATATAAATTCAAAGGGAAAAACGTTTTGTTTTTCATCCTTATAATCCTAATGATATTGCCTTTGCAGGTAACATTGATCCCGAACTACGTTATTTTGGATAAGTTTAATACGATAGATACGTATTTTTCCTTGGTTTTGCCCGCGCTCGTTGTTCCGCTCGGAACTTTTATTATGACACAAAGCTACAAAGCGATACCGAATAGCGTTATTGAGGCAGCTCGTTTAGACGGGTGCAGACTTTCTGAGGTGCTTTTGAAGATCGTGATACCTATTAGCAAAAATGCACTTATCTGCACTTTTTTGCTTTCGTTTCTCGATGCTTGGAATATGGTCGAGCAACCGATAACTTATCTTAAGGATTTCACAAAATATCCGATAGCGGTCGCACTGGCTTCTGTTCCGCCCGGAGATCCGACGGTGTTGCTCGTCGCTTGTGTGCTTGTAACTATCCCTCCGCTTTGCCTTTTTGCGTTTTTCAATCACGAATTGACAGAGGGAATAGCTTTGGGAGGTGAGCATTGATATGAAACGAAAAGTTCTTTGTGTTATCTCGTTTCTTTTGATGTTTCTCGTTTTCTTTACGCTTGTCAGCCCGAAGGTAGAGGACGAGATGACGACACTTGTTGATGCAAGAAAGCGAAAGAACGTGGCGGCAGGTCGAACAATACAAATAAGTACTATCGCATTGCTTTGGAGAGATAGCGACGATCGTATATATAGCATCTCCGAAGGCAAAGGTTGGGAAAGCGGACTAAGGCTTTCCGAATTGTCTCCGATGAAATATAAATATGAAGCTTGGTTAGACCACGTTGAATTGGCGGCGGGTGATGAATATTGGTACGTCTATTCCGCATCGCGCAACCCAATTTTGGGCGGTGCGGTGAAAACCGTTGAAATGACGAAGGGCGAGGATAAGTACCTTATTTGGAACCCTGAAGCAATAGCCCCGATACGCGATACCCCTCCGACTGTTTCCATAGGCGGTGATTCGTTTGTCGGCGGATGGATACCCGACTCGGACGTGACGATCATTGGTCCGCTTCCCGAGCCTAAGCCCGAGGTCGTTCTTCCGAACTCGATGGACTTGATATCGCAAAACGATAACGTCGCTTTGGTCAGCATTACAAACGGAAATTTCCCGTTTTTTGAGCATAATATTTGGTATACGTTCAAAGATAAGATCAGCGAGGAGGTTCGAATCTATAGCTTGCACGATGTGCGTCAGTTCACAAGATCGCTTCCTTGGATAGCGGGTATCGTTTCCGCGCTTGTTTGCAGTATGATACTGTGTGCAACAAGCTGGATAATTACGAAAAAGAAGGGATTTAACAAAAAAACGTTGATCGTCAACGTGGTGTTGATAGTCGTTTTGCTCGCGGCGCCTCTGATTTTGACAAAGTGTTTTGATCTCCCCGCATCTTTGATGCCTACCGAGTCGATATTGGATATCTCTCATTATGCTGATGAATTCGGAAAGATAACTTCAGCAATGGATATGCTCGGCGATCCCACAGTAGACGATTGGATCTTGACGTCAAAAATAATAAGTATTCTCGTCATGTCTCTCAGTACGTTGGCGGTGTGTATTTATTCGGCAATTCAGATATATCATCACTATAAAAAATAAAATAATGTCAAAATTCCCCTTGTTCCGATGAACAAGGGGATAAGTATTGAAAAATCTTTTGTTTGCTGTTATAATATAAATATAAGGCGGTGATATTATGATAATAAAAAAACATATAAAGGATTTTGAAGAGCTTGGCTTTGGAATGTTTGTCCATTTCGGATTATATAGTATTCATGCCAAAGGCGAATGGGCTTATGGCAACAACATTACGCCCGAGGAATATTCAAAGCTTATCGATCTGTTTTCTCCCGATGGGGATTGGGCAGAGAACCTTGTCTTGACGGCAAAGAGAGCAGGGTGCAGGTATATCACGCTGACAACTCGTCATCACGAGGGGTTCTCGCTTTATGATACTTGTGGTTTGAGCGACTATGACGCTTTGCATTCTCCTGCGCGGCGAGACCTTGTCGCCGAATTTGTAAGTGCGTGTAACAGAAATGGCATCATCCCTTTTTTCTATCATACGCTCGTAGATTGGCACGAAAAAAGCTATCGTGAAGATTTTCCGAGATATTTGAAATATCTTCGCTCAAGTGTCGAGCTGCTTTGCAAAAATTACGGCAAGATCGGTGGATTTTGGTTTGATGGTACTTGGGATAAAAAGGATGCCGATTGGGAAGAGGATGCGCTGTATTCGCTCATTCGAAAATATCAGCCCGATGCGATGATAATCAACAACACAGGAATGTCCGCACACGGCAAAATAGGAAACAGCGAGATAGATTCGGTTACCTTTGAACGTGGTCGCCCGAGAACGATCCATTTTGAAGATGGCGAAAAGCATGTTGCAAGCGAGATGTGTCAGGTGCTCGGCAACTATTGGGGCTATGCTAAAAGGGACTTCAACTTCAAATCGCTGCCTGATATCATCGAGGACCTTTGTACCTGCCGCAGATATCGTGCCAATTTGCTTTTGAACGTGGGTCCGATGGGGAACGGGAAACTGCGCGAGCTTGATAAAGCTATGATGTTGACCTTAGGCGAATGGGTGGAGATAAACTCCGAAGCTTTGTTTCTCCCGACAACGACGGATATAGTTGTCGAAGCGCGAGAAAAGGAGTTTTTGCTCCGTGGTGACGACTGCTATTACTTTTTTGCGTTCGATCTGTTTATGGAAACCGATGAGGAGCTGACGAAAAAGCGCAGATTCGAGGATTACACCTATCACTTTGAGCTCCCCGAAAAAATAAAAGAAGTAAAATGGCTCGATAACGGAGAGAGCGTACCGTTCTCTCAGGACGAAAACAATGTCACCCTCGTCACCGCACCGCAACGATACGGCGAACAGCTCGTTGTGAGAATTGCGAAAATAGTTGTGTAAAACTATTTTTGAGATCATCGAGTGGGAAACGAACTGTAAAGGCAGACAGATCTTATTTGGTAGATGCTCTGTTTTGCTGCGCAATGAATAGCTTTTGAGATGAATTGTTATTAAGTTGAAAAATCATTCTATCGTCGAAGTGGCGCTGTTTTTGTTGCTTTGGGGCGTTAAATTTATAAAAATTGCTATTTACTTTTGATTGAAAATAATGTATAATAAAACGGATAATGAATTAAAGAATAATTAAGGAGTGTAATATTAAATGAAACTTTCACCTCTTCAAACTGCAAGATATCAATATGCACCCAAATTGCCCGGAATGCTCAGAAACGGTATATCCGAGATCTGCGTGAAAAACGGCGGTGCTACTGAAAGCGTTGCAGACCAAGAAAAGATCCAAGCGCTTTTCCCCAACACATATGGTAAAAACGAAATCACTTTCGAGATCGGAAAAAACACTTCCGCCGCTAAAAAGCAAGTTGTTGGTGTAATTCTTTCCGGCGGACAAGCTCCCGGCGGACACAACGTTATTTGCGGTTTGTACGATGCTTTGAAAGCTACCGATAAAGATAACGTTCTCTATGGCTTCAAAGGCGGTCCCAGCGGACTTTTGGAAGATGATTATATTATATTTGACGACGAGTATATTAACCAATACCGCAATACAGGTGGTTTTGATATCATCGGTTCAGGTAGAACAAAGCTCGAAACAGAAGAACAATTCGCAGTTGTTGCGGAAGTTTGCAAAAAACACGGCGTAAACGCTATCGTTATTATCGGTGGTGACGACTCCAATACAAACGCAGCAGTTTTGGCTGAATACTTTGCAGCTAATAACACAGGTATCCAAGTTATCGGTTGCCCGAAAACTATCGACGGTGACCTCAAAAACGAAGATATCGAATGCTCTTTCGGTTTTGATACAGCTACAAAAACATATAGCGAAATTATCGGTAACATCGAACGTGATGCTAACTCCGCTAAAAAATATTGGCACTTCGTAAAGGTTATGGGTCGTTCCGCATCTCACGTTGCTCTTGAATGTGCGCTCCAAACACGCCCCAACATCTGCCTCGTAGGTGAAGAGGTTGCAGCGAAGAAAATGTCTTTGGCTCAAATTGCTGACTATATCGCAGATTCCGTTGCTACACGTTCCGCAAAAGGCTGGAACTTCGGTGTTGCTATCATCCCCGAAGGTATAGTTGAGTTCGTTCCCGAGTTCTCCGTTCTCATCGCTGAGATCAATGAGCTTCTTGCAGGCGAACAAACAGCTAAATTCAACGCGCTTCCCACATGGGCTGATAAATATGCATTTATCGAAGCAGGACTCACAAAGGAATCTATGGCAGTATTTGCTATTCTTCCCGAATCCATCCAACAACAGCTCTTCCTCGAGCGTGACCCCCACGGTAACGTTCAAGTATCTCTCATCGAGAGCGAGAAGCTCTTCTCCGCACTCGTTGCAGAAAACCTCAAGGCTCGTAAGGCTGCAGGAACATTCAACGGTAAATTCTCCGCGCTCCATCACTTCTTGGGATACGAAGGCCGTTGCGCATTCCCCTCTAACTTTGACGCTGACTACTGCTACTCCCTCGGTTATAACGCATTTATGCTCATCCAATACGGTTACACAGGATACCTTTCCAAAGTGTCCAACCTCAGCAACCCCGCTGAAGAGTGGGTTGCAGGCGGTATGCCGATGACAAAGATGATGAACATCGAAAGAAGAAACGGAAAAGATAAACCCGTTATCCGTAAAGCACTCGTTGAGCTTGACGGTAACCCCTTCAAATACTTCGCAGAGCACAGAGCAGAATGGGCAGAGAATACTTGCTTCGTATACCCCGGTGCTATCCAATATTTTGGACCGAGCGAGGTTTGCGATGCAACTACTATCACACTCGCACTCGAGCAAGGTAAATAATTTTAATTGTAAAAAGGTTGATGCTTTAACATCAACCTTTTTGTTTGGCTCAAAATCGCTTTGCAACCTGTGGTTGCAACCGAAAATTTTGTAATTTTACCCATTCAATCACAAGTTTATTGATTTTTTTGGAGTGTTATGGTATCTTTTTTATAAAGAGGCTTGCAAGCAATAAAAACTTGAAAGGAAACAACGATGTTTGATATGAAAAAATTTGCCGCGTTCCTCGTCGGAAAGCGGCGTGAAAAAAATATTACCCAAGGTCAGCTTGCGGATATGGTCGGCGTAACGCACCAAGCGGTCAGCAAGTGGGAACGAGGCGAAACTATGCCCGAATTGTCGAAGCTTTCCGATCTGTCAGATGCATTGGATGTTCCAACAGAGGATTTTGTTGCGGCAATGCATTCGGCGGATGACGAAGAAAAGAAATTATCCTGCCTTGATAACGAATATTATGCGCTCCCCGACAAGACGTTGGTCGGCGACGTGTATGCGCTCGCACCGTTTTTGAGCAGACAAACACTTACAACGGCAATAACGGAGCTGACTCTTTCTAAAGGAAGCGCAATATCGAGTATGCTCTTTAAATTTGCCGACGAGGAAATATTGCGCGACGTTGCGCTCGCCGTATTTTCCACGGATACCGATAAGGGAAGAATACACCTGTTGCCATATCTTCCGCAAAACGAGGTGTCGAAGCTGATACTCAATCGCTATTCTTCCGGCGGAGTAAATGCGATACTCCCGCTTCTTCCGTATGCAAAGGATAAAGAGGTCGTTGATATGATCTTCAAGTCGGTCGTCAGCACTGCTGGGAATTGGCATCCGTTTATGAAGATACTCCCATCGATCTTGCCCGAGGTCGTTGTTGAAAACGGGATCGATTATGCGGTAGAATTCGGGGTGGGCAGCTTCCATAATTGGTGGAAACTCCTCGGACCGATGAATACAGCAAATATTTTCATCGGTTATTGCAGACATTTTTCCCATTCATTCAGCGCGTGGTCGGACATCGCGCCGTATTTGAGATATGCCGACACAAATTTGATGATAGAAGAATTGGAAAAAATGAAGGCAGACGGCTACGATTTCAATATGACCGTCAACTATGCGCAAATGAAGGCGTTGCCACCGCCTATCAGCGAAAAGCTCACCGAGTATGGTATGAAGGCAGACGTCGAGCATTTTGACAGAGTCAATTTCACCGGCTCCATGCAGAATAATTGGAACGGCAGAAACGATGCCGATGAATTTGAAGACAGAATAAGTGAACTTGAAGACAGAATAGATGAGCTTGAAAGTACTATTGAAGACCTTGAGAGTACTATCGAGGAGCTCGAAAGCAGACTTGACGAGCTTGAAGATTGACAAAACCAAACAAAAAATTGCTTTTCTTTTGAAAAGCAATTTTTTATATATCAATAACAATATCGCATTTGTCCTTTATCAAGAGAGAATTGAAATATTTTTCTTCGAGAGGGATCCATTCCTCGAAAAACCGTTTCGCGAATTGCGGAGAATTGCGTTTTTCGATCCGAGCGCGTTGTTTTTCGGGTGAAATATCGAGAAATGCGCTGAGGTCGTATTTTCCCGAAAGCGTTGGGTGCATCGAATAAGCGCCCTCAATAACAATGAGAGGTGTCGTAATCACCGTCGTCGGCGGGAGGAGGCTCATCGTTGAGCAATCGAATTTTCTGTATTTTATCACTTTCTCTCCGTTTTTGAGCGGCGTGAGGATCTCGGCGTCGAAACGCTCATAATCGACGTTTCCGCCTATCTCATCGAACCGCTCCTTCGTGCGCTTCTCAGGCGGGAGAAAATAGTCATCCATGTGAAAAACGCTACAGCCATAGATGGCGTTCAACATCTCACCGAGTGTCGATTTGCCGCAGGCACTTCCGCCTTCGATCGCGAGAATTGTGCTTTCTTCGTCGTGCCTTTTGTCGATCATCGCAAAAAGCGGCAAAAACGGAACGAATCTGTTTGAGATAACTCGATATGCGGGATGATATTCGTTTCTGAATTCATCGGAATGGTGAAGCGCGGGATATCCTTTTTCAACCCATTCGCTCCGTTTTTCTTCAAATTCCTCGAGAGAAAACGGCAATATACCTTCCTTTATTATATCTCGCACTGCATTCAGCCGAGCTTCGAGGGAATACGAGTTTTCTTTTGGATCATGTGACGAGAGAAGGAAAAGTCGCGCGAGCGTTTCGCTTTTTAACCCGCCCACGAGGTATTTTAGGTTTGCTCGTGAGAAATTGCCATCGAGCTTTTCGATGAGAGAGGATGGAGTCGCCGTCAATGACTCAAACTCACTGTTTATTCGCGAAAGCGCAGTTTCATAGGACGAAACGAGGTGCTCGCACCCGAAAGTGCTTTGGTGGAGAAATTTAAAGATGTCCTCGATCTTAGCTTTTGGATATGTATTAATATGTTCACAGAGAAGAGTTAGTGTGTTTTCGCGGTCCGTCATTTTTTGTCTCCCAAATAATTAAATAACGATGTTCTTTCGAGCAGAAAAACCATTGTTGGAACGAGGATGATCTGGATCAGGATCGCGGGGAGCGAGTTGGTCACCGCACCCGCGATGAACGCGCCAAGAGAAAATCCCGAACCTGCGATATTGGTGCATACGAGCATTGCGATGCCCCAAACGATACGCCCCGATACCATTGCGATGACAAGTGAAATAAGTGTATACATCTTCTTTTTCGGAAGCATACGGTATGCGATCGCACTGATAGCTCCGTAAGCCGCAAGCTCAAACGCCATACAAACGGCAGTTGGGAATATCGGTGGCATCCCGAGTGTCAGCGAGCGTAAGATCGGCGCAGAGATCCCGATGGCCAATCCCCATTTCCAACCGCAAACGTACCCGCAAAGAAGCACAGGAATGTGCATCGGGCAGAGCATCGAACCGATCTCGGGGATCTGTCCCGTAAGAAACGGCAAAACAAATGCGAGAGAGAGAAATATTGCCGAAAAAACCATTTTTATTATATTTATATTTTTCATATTGTTATTATCCTGATTATTTATTAAGATTATTATAAAACAAAAAGGCGCGATTGTCTATATAAAAGCAGAAAATAATATTTATGAGAATTTAACAATTTGTTAATATTTTATGTTATAATAAAATATTAAAACTGTTAGGTGGATACCATTATGAAAAGATTTTGTATGTTTTTGTTGATTTTATCCTTGCTTCTTCCTCTGATTTCCGCTTGCGGTGGTGAGGATGTAAGTTTGACACCAAGCGATATATCGGCGGTCACATCCGACACCTCAGGTGATGTCAGCGATACGCAAAGCAACAACGAAAGCACCGATGAAAGCAAAGAGCCTTATGTGCCTGATGTTAACGAACATGGCGCGTTTAGATTTTCGAGCATCGACGATCTCACCGATGAGAACGGCGAAAGAAGCTATAAGGTCTATGCTCCACATACCGACACCTATGACATAAAAGCGGGAAATGCCACGATCACACTCACAAATGGTGATGAGGAGATACTAAACGGCTCGGGCGAGATGAGTGTTTCACTCGAAAAAGACGAGATATATACTCTGAAGGTCACGACTGAGAGCGCAAACGCGGATTTTAAGTTGACCGTTAGCGCAAGAGAGCATCTTGTGACGTTGCCATATGACGTTGCAACGCCGATAGACACGACAGGATTTGACGTCAACGGTAACGACAAACTTGTCGCTGCCGAGGTCAATTATATAAAAAGAACCGGCGGAACTTATATATATTCCAACAACCCCGAGCAATTTGGTGCGCAACACGTTGGAAAAGCGTTTATGCGAAACGAGGGACTCGTCGGTGATGTGTACGTTACTTTTGAACATGCGAACTATTCCGGAAATAACGCATATCTCGGATATCAACTGAAAAACAACAGCGACCACGATGTATATATCACAATAACGAACGTTGGTTATCAACATATCGGAACTTGGTTCGGTCAGCTCGCTTGGTATGATTTTTACAATACATCATTCAAGCTTCCAAGCGATTATTTTAACGATTACGGCGGTATTTCCTCGAAATATTCAAGTCTTGATTATGCATACAGAAAATACGAACCGCGTATATATCAGCCGACGACATATCGTTTGCCGGCAGGTGAATATTTTTGGGTCATCGGCGGAACCTCTGCCGATGCGTACAGAAACATCAACGTTGATAACTCGGCGAACCACTATGTAAACAATATACGTTGTGCGAATGGAAACGTGAAGTTCACCGTAACGGGCGGTGAGGTTACGGGTACGATGTATTGCTACACAAACGCCGCGCAGGTCAAAGCAGAGCCTAAAGCGCTCGGATACGTCGCGTCGAATTATGCGAGTCAATACTCGGGTGTCGGTGACCACCACGGTGTTATCGATAATTTTATGACGTGGACGTTTAGTGACAGCGTTGGCGGAGTGGATCTTCCCGTTACGTATACTAACTATTATGCACGTTCGGTACCCGCAAAGACATCACCCTACGCGGCGTACAACAGTACTGCGCACACGACACGCAGAACGACCTCATGGATGACGCACCTGAATCCGCAAAACAACAACAGAGCGGTCGGAATGGATATGGTCGAATTTCGTTGGCACGACAGTCGCGGAAAAGAGATAGTGATAGACAACCATCATGCAGACGGCGCAGGCGAACCCGCAAACACGGGAAACTGGATGATCGAATACCAGGACCATTTTACGTTTGTCAACCAAGGCGACAAAGACCGCACGATCGTTTTGAAGCTTCGTGACCACGGAACTCTTGCAACGCTCGTTCGAGACAGCAATACGGGCGAGGTGCTCGAAACGGCGTTTACGGCAGGTCTCGGTGAAAGCAGCGGAATTGCATATAATTTCTTCTATGAAATAACCGTTCCCGCACATAGTGTTAAACAAATAACGCTCGATTATCTCCTTGTGGCTTGTTCCTATGGTAGCGTTATCCACGCAGTTGAATTGAAAAAATAGAAAAATTCCCGATGGTTTTAAAAACCATCGGGAATTGATTTTTATTGCCTAAAAATGGGCGTAAAAAAAGACCCTGCGGTAGGTCTTTTTTTACAAAGAAAAAGGGGGGTATATTAATCAAAGTCGAAAATGCAAATTAAAAAATCAAGAAAATTTATATTTATTTCTTGTTTACACTTGAATTATAGCACAAAATGAGTTATAATGCAAATAACTTTTAAGGCGCTTAGTTATAACTTTTTGGAATAGGAGCGAAGCAATGAGAATTGAACTTTTGAGGAGATTTATCGTAATAGCAGAGGAGTTGAATTTGACCTCTGCGGCAGCGAAGCTGTTTGTTGCGCAACCGCTTTTGTCGAAGCAACTTAAACAACTCGAGGAAGATTACGGATGCAAGCTTTTGAACAGAACTACGACCAATATGACACTCACACCGGAGGGGGAGTTGCTTTATGAGCGCGCAAAGATGATATGCGATATCGACTCGCAGATGAGAAACGATTTTGCGACGAGCGCAAAACGCGGGAATCGCCTTTTGAAGTTGGCATTACCGCCTTTTATAGCGGCGTTGTATTTCAACGGAAAGGGAACCGATTTTTTGAAGAAGTACCCGTTTTTGAGATTGAGCATACTTGAGGGCGGCGCGTTTAATACTTCGCAATATCTCAAAAGCGGTGTTGCTGATATTGTCGTTTCGCATTTATCGTCGGGCGTGCTTTCGGAGCTCAGCTCGTTCTATTGTCGAAAAGTCGGGTTTATTCTTGCTTATTCCAAAGAAGCGTTTCCTTCGTTTATAGGAAAAGATATTGTATCGGTGAGAGATTTTGAGGACGCTCCGCTTTATATCTGCAGTCGGTTTGTATCGCTTTTGCATGCCTCGGAGAACTCTCGAAATATGCATTTCAACATTGTATGTACTACGAACATATTGCTTACGGGGGTTAAAATAGTTGAGAGCGGTTATGCGATCGGATTGTTTCCCTCATACACTTATCAACAGCTAAAGGAAAAAAGCGACCTCGGACTTTGTCTTATCGATGATGAGCATTTACAAATAGAGCTACACATCTTGATGGCTACTAACAAGGAACCCGACGAGATGATGACGGATCTTATCGCAAATCTCAGCGACTCGCTCGACGAGTTGTGCTGAACAGGAGACGAAAAAATGATATCACTTGAAACAGCAAAACAAAATAACAATATAAAAGAAATTAAATCACTCTACCTTTTGTCATTTCCGAAAGTGGAACGGAAGCCGTTTTGGTTGATGATGAAAAAATCGAAGGTCGGAGAGATGGAGATCCTTGCGATAAAGGACGGCGAGGAATTTCTCGGATTGATGATAACGATCCCGCGCGAGAACGCAGTATTACTCGATTATTTTGCAGTCATTCCCGAAAAACGCGGTGGTGGAATCGGAGCGGAGGCACTCAAATTGCTTGAAAACTATTATCCGGGGAAAACGATCGTTATCGAAATCGAAACACCGAACGAGTCTGCACCGAACAACAACGAGCGTATAAGGCGAAACGCATTCTATCAACGATGTGGATTTGTGGAGATGGGGATCGACATTTCGCTTTTTGGGGTGGATATGAAGCTGCTCACGCTCGGTGGTGAGATAGATTATGATGAATACATTTTGTTTTACAGTGAGATATTCGGAAAAAATATTACAAAAAATATAAAATTGTTGAAAATAGGTTGATTTTTATCGATTGATGTAATATAATGTATAAGAGAGAACTATGGAAAAACGAGGATTTCACTATGGAGAAGAAATATAGAAAAATAGGCGTTCTTACCAGTGGTGGCGATGCGCCCGGTATGAACTGTGCCATTAGAGCGGTAACAAGACTTGCACTCCAAAAAGGACTTCAAGTTGTTGGTATTTATAACGGTTATGACGGACTGCTCAAGGAAAATTTCAGAGAACTCAAAGAACGTGACGTTTCTTCAATAATGAACCATGGCGGAACTATGCTTTATACGTCTCGTTCAGATAGATTTAAATCATCGGAAGGTCTCGAGCAAGCGGCTGAGATATGCCGTCGTCACGAGATCGACGGAATCGTTACCATCGGTGGTGACGGTACTTTCAGAGGTGCGGCTGATCTTGTTGAACACGGTGTACCCTGTATTGGTGTTCCCGGCACTATCGACAACGATATCGCCGTTACCGATGCTACTATCGGATTTGATACCGCAATGAGCACTGTTGTTGAGCTTGTTGACAAGATACGCGATACCTGTGAAAGCCACGCGAGATGTAACGTTGTTGAGGTTATGGGAAGACGTGCAGGCGACATCGCTATATCTTCTGCTATCGCAACGGGTGCTACTGCCGCTGTTGTTCGTGAATTCCGTTTTGATGAAGA
>JAZRTU010000041.1:0-17727 GCA_045652185.1 Eubacteriales bacterium
CTTTTGATTTCAAAAACATAACCGTTTTTATCGAAACCAAGCATTTTTTGCAAATCGTTACCGTTCACTAAAACAGATTTATTGAATTTTGATCTTACAATTTCAAACTCATTAAGAAACTTTGCGTCGCTACCTGCGCCAAGAGCTTTTGATTTGGAAGCAAGTACGTTTTCAAGAGCAGTTTTTATAACAGATTCATCTATACAAGCTGCAATAAAAGTATCGTCTATGTATAATCCATAGCACTCAATTGTTTCTTCTACAATATTTTCCGAGTTTTCTTCTTTTGAATTTTCAATAATTTCGGATAATTCTGATGACGTTGTATTTTCCGGGAGATCATTTTCCGAGCGATTTCCTATCATAAGCGTCAAGCACATTGCCATTAATGCAACGAACAAGACGATCAATGAAATCAATTTGATTTGCGGTCTAATTTTATTTAATATTAAAAACATTGAATAAATCCTTCCGTTTTTGTTCCATTTTCACGCCTTTTTGCATTATACACTTTTTTTTTCAATATTACAAGACTTTTTTCCTATATTTTTGCAAAAAATTATTAAAAAAATGCGAAAAACAGTTGAAATAGCATTGTTTTTGGTTTATAATACTTGATAGTGAACTTTCCCGAATACCGTTCACGATCAACCCAAGGAGGAATTTCTCATGGAAATTAAATTTATTGAATCTCAAAATAAGAAAGAAAAACCTTTTGACAAACCGCTAGGCTTTGGTAAGTTTTTCACTGACCACATGTTTCTTATGGACTACAACCCTGAATTAGGATGGCATGACCCAAGAATCGTGCCGTTTCAAAATATATCTCTTTCACCGGCTGCAATGGTCTTCCACTATGGACAAGAAATGTTTGAAGGTCTTAAAGCATACCGTACACCTGACGGAAAAGTTCAACTTTTCAGACCTCAGAAGAACATCGAAAGACTTAACAGAACTAACGAACGTCTTTGCATTCCGCAAATGGATCCCGATGAAGTTTTGGAAGCTATAAAAGCGGTCGTTAAGGTTGACAGCGACTGGGTTCCTTATGAAAAGGACACTTCCCTTTACATCAGACCGTTCATCATTGCTACTGACCCCTTCCTCGGTGTTAAACCTGCATCCAACTACATATTCTCTATCATTCTCTCTCCCGTTGGTGCATACTATCCCGAAGGAATGAATCCCGTTAAGATCTTCGTTGAAACCGAATACGTTCGTGCTGTTAAAGGTGGTATCGGTTTTGCGAAAGCAGGCGGAAACTATGCCGCATCGCTTCGCGCGCAAAAGAAGGCTCACGAGCTTGGTTACACTCAAGTTCTTTGGCTTGACGGTGTTTACCGCAAATACATTAACGAAGTTGGTACTATGAACGTATTCTTCGTTATTGGTGACGAAGTCGTTACTCCTATGCTTGAGGGTAGCATTCTTCCCGGTGTTACACGTGATTCAGTTATCAACCTTTTGAAAGCAAGAGGATATACAGTTAACGAAAGAAGAGTTTCCGTTGACGAGTTATTCGAGGCTCACAAGGAAGGAAAGCTTAAAGAAGCTTTCGGAAGCGGTACTGCTGCTGTTATTTCGCCCATCGGTCTTCTTGATCGTGACGGAGAAAAGATAGTCATTAACGGCGGTGAGATCGGAGAGATATCTCAAATGCTTTACGATCAACTTACAGACATCCAATGGGGGCGCGCTGAAGACGAATTTGGTTGGATAGTTAAGATCGACTAATTGAAAGGATGAATATATTTGGAAGATAGACAGATCACTACTGACGTTTTTCTTGAAGACATTGTGGATAATAATGTCGAAGGAAAGAAGGAAAAGATCAAGGTCATCACTCCATATATAATCGTTTCTGCTGTTTTTGCATTAATTGCATTGATAGTTTATTTGATTTCAAGAAGCAGTGTTTCTTTTGCTGAGTTTTATTCCCGCACGGTTTCCGGTTGGATACGTACGGCATTGGGTACCGTCACAGGATGGTTTCCCTTTTCTCTTGGTGAAACACTGCTTTATTCTATCATTCCGCTTGCAGTTGCGTATTTTATTTTTACTATGAAGCGTATGAAGCAGGATGAACGATTATATTGGAAATGCGTTTTACCGTTGATCGCGATACTTTTCAACATTATATCATTATATGTGCTTGGATTCGGAGTATGCAATTTCCGTCTTTCGCTCGACAAAAACCTTGGGCTGACACGCGAAAAGGTCACCCCCGAGGAGTTAGCGATGACTGCTGATCTGTTATCCATTCAACTAAACTCACTAATAGATGAGATACATTTCATCGATGAGGATGCGTCGGTGATGCCATATGATTTCTTCGAATTAAATAAAAAGATGAACGATGCATTCTCCAAATATGCATCTGAGCAAGATTATATCTCTCATTTTTACGCGAAACCGAAGGTTGTTGCATTATCAGAATTAATGACTTACACTCACATTTCAGGCGTATACTCGTTTTTTACGGGAGAAGCTAATGTAAATGTTAACTATCCTGATTTTATTATTCCCTATACGATGGCTCATGAAATGAGTCATCAACGCGGTATTGCGCGAGAGGATGAGGCGAATTTTGTTGCATTTCTCGTTTGTATGGAGAGCGACGACCCATACATTCAATACAGCGCACTTCTGAATATGCAGGAATACGTTCTTTCCGCATTATCCAAAGCCGACAAGGAGCTTTATGCACAAAAGTATTATACTCTTTCCGAAGAGGTAAGATATGAATTGATCTCTTACTCGAAATTCTTCAAGAAGTACGAGAAAAACGTTGCGGCGCAAGTCACAGACAAGGTCAACGACAAGTTTTTGCAAGCCAACGGACAACAAAACGGAACGAAGAGCTACGGCATGGTCGTTGATCTCACAGTTGCGCTTTACAAGAGCATTTATCCGTCTTTGTATGACTTTTCAAACGAATAAAACTAAAAGGCAAAAAGCAACTCGGCATCAGATACTTTTTTATAAATAAATTCAGAAAATTAAAAAACTCCGTTTTTTCAATCAAAAACGGAGTTTTTTTTAGTTTTTAAGGCTATGTATTGGTGCGGGGATACGACCGCCTCTGTTAACGAACTCAGCGGGTGAGAATTTATTAACGGGCATTATCGGAGCGTAGCCGAGAAGTCCGCCGAACTCAACGCTATCGCCTACTGTTTTTCCATAGGCAGGGATTATTCTTACTGCGGTGGTTTTATTATTGATAACACCGATGGCGACCTCGTCGGCAATTATTGCTGAAATGATCTCAGCGGGTGTATCACCCGGAATAGCTATCATATCGAGCCCAACCGAGCAGACACAAGTCATTGCCTCAAGTTTCTCAATAGTGAGAGCTCCGCAATTAACGGCATCGATCATACCTTGATCCTCGGAGACGGGGATGAATGCACCCGAAAGTCCGCCAACGTGTGACGACGCCATTGATCCGCCTTTTTTCACAGCATCGTTAAGCATTGCTAGTGCTGCAGTAGTACCATGGGCGCCACAACGCTCGAGACCCATTGCTTCGAGGATATGGGCAACGGAGTCACCCACTGCGGGTGTCGGAGCGAGTGAGAGGTCAACTATACCAAAAGGTACGCCGAGGCGTTTTGAGGCTTCGGTTGCGACGAGCTGTCCCATTCTTGTTACCTTGAAGGCTGTTTTCTTTATTGTATCGGAAAGATAAGAGAAGTCTTTTCCTTTTGCATTTTTAACCGCTGATGCTACAACACCCGGGCCGGAAACTCCGACGTTGATACAACATTCATTTTCGCCGACACCGTGGAATGCTCCCGCCATAAAGGGATTATCCTCGGGCACATTCGCAAAGACGACGAATTTCGCACAGCCAAGCGATTGATCGTTTCTCGAATTATAGGCGATATCCTTTATTGTTTTTCCGAGCATCAAAACTGCATCCATATTAATTCCCGAACGGGTGCTTCCGACATTGACGCTTGAGCAGACCACATCAGTCGTTGTCAGTGCTTCGGGGAGCGATTTTATAAGCTCTATATCGCCTTTTGACATTCCTTTTTGGACGAGAGCACCGAAACCACCGATAAAGTTTACGCCAACAGCTTTCGCAGCTTTATCAAGTGTTTTCGCGAGTTTTACGTATCCTTCTCTATCAAGCGAGCCGCCTATTATTGCGGCGGGAGTCAAGGAGATACGTTTATTTATTATCGGGATACCGTATTCTTTTTCTATTTCACTGCCGACACTCACGAGGTTTTCGGCATATTTCGTTATTTTATCATATACTTTTTTGAAAAGCACGTTTTCATCGTCGCTGACACAATCGAGGAGCGAGATACCCATTGTTATCGTTCTGACGTCGAGATGTTCGTTCTCGATCATATTGACGGTTTCGAGAACATCGGAAAAATTCAGCATTTTCGGGGGTTCCTTTCGTTACTATATACGATGCATTGAATTAAAGATATCTTCGTGCATTGTGTGAATACAGAGTCCATTTTCTGTTCCGAGTTCACTTAATCTATCGATGAAATCGCCAAATGGGATATTTAGGTTCGTTATATCTACGAGCATCATCATTGCAAAATATTCCTTCATTACGCTTTGGGAGACGTCGAGGATATTTGCGTTATAGTCGGCACATCTTGCGCTTACCTTCGCGACGATACCTACGTTATCTTTTCCTGTTACGGTTATTACTGCTTTCATTTTTTGTCCTATCCTTATTTCTTTATCTTTTTACATTTTAGCACAGTTTTTTTATATTTTCAAGACGGTATTTTTTAATTTATCTTTTTACATTTCATTAACATTTTAGATATATAATATGATATAATCGTTCATGTAAGGAGTGAGACAGATATGGCAAGAATATTAGTCGTCGAGGACGAGGTGATGATCAATGAGCTTATTGTTGAAAATCTAACTTTAGTTGGTCACAGATGCATTTCAGCTTTTGATGGTGAGGAAGCATTAGATATTATCGGTAATACATTACTTGATCTTATTATACTTGACGTTATGCTACCCAAAAAATCGGGCTTTGATATTATAAAGAATATTCACAACATACCGGTTATTTTTCTTACTGCCAAAAGCGAGCTTCACGATCGGTTGAAGGGATTGTCTCTTGGTGCTGACGATTATATTATTAAGCCGTTTGAGATGCCCGAACTACTTGCAAGAGTAAAAGTTATACTTCGGAGAACGAAACGCGATGAGATGTTTTTCCCCATTGACGACAAGCTTATTGATTTTGACCAAAGGAAAGTATTCAAGGGTGGAACCGAGGTTGAGTTGACACCTAAGGAATTCGATATTCTTGATGCGTTGGTTACAAACAGAAACATTACTTTAACGCGCGAACAGCTTATTTCGCTCGTTTGGTCGTTTGATTATGAAGGTGATACGAACAGGATAATTGACGTTTATATCAGGCAATTAAAGAAAAAACTTGAACTTCAAAACAGGATTAGGTCGATATACGGTGTCGGATACAGGCTAGAGCTATGAAAATGAAATTTTTTGAACGATACTATCTTTTGACACTCATTCTTTTCTTGGTATTCTTCAATGGAGCTATATTTTTATTGGAATACTATACTTATCAAAAAAACCTCGATTCGGAAATCCAAGTTGCTCGATCAGAACAATATTTGATATGCGAAGCATATCAAAGAGATCATCTTTCGGGTGGAAAATACAAGAGCGATGTGTTGCAAAATTCATACGGAAGCTTTTATTACGAAAAAGGCATTATGCTTTCGTTCTCACAAGATGGCGCAGTCAGCTTCTCTAACATCACCGAAGGAGCAAATATTCCTCCAAACAACGTTATGAGCATTGAAAAGATCGCCAAAAGAAAGCACATACTTATCAGCGAACTGGTTTGTGATGGTGAAATACTTTTGACCTATGCCAAGGATATAAATGAACTTGACGAGGAATTTAGAAATCTTATGATCACTTTTGGAACAGTTTCTTTGGTTGCTTCAGTTACATTTGCACTTTTGCTTTATTATATGCAAAGAAAATTACTCGTGCCGCTCGAAAAGCTCAGAAACGTTACGAAGGATATTTCCAACGGAAATTTCAATGCAAGAGCTGATGAATCGGGCGACGATGAGTTTTCGCAACTTGCTCAAGATTTCAACATTATGACCGACAAGATAAACGACCAGATCGGCGAACTGAAAACGGCGGCAGCTCAAAAGCAAACCATGCTCGACAATCTCGCACACGAGCTTCGCACACCGTTGACAACGATCTACGGATATGCTGAATACGCACACGGTGTTAAACTCAATGAAGAAGCGCTTTTACGTTCACTCAGAAATATTATGAGTGAATCGAAACGATTGAAAAATATCAGCGACACGCTTTTGGATTCGGCATTCATACGTGAAAACGGTATTGAACATAAAAATGTGTCTATTGGCGCTATTCTCTATCGCACTATTGAACGTTTCAATATTCGCGCGTCAAGCGTCGGTGTATCTTTAGAGTATATTGGAGGTACATTTGACATTTTTGGCGATGGAACTCTTTTGGAGATAGTTATATCAAATTTAACTGAAAATGCGATTCGTGCTTCACGAGATGGTGGTAAAATTGAAATTGGAGCCGATGCAAAAAAAAGAAGTGTATTTGTCAAAGACTATGGTGTTGGTTTGAGTGAAGAGCAAATAAAGCATTTGACAGAACCGTTTTACAGGACGGACAAATCGAGAAACAGTCGAGAAGGCGGTACAGGACTCGGACTGGCGCTTTGCAAACGTATCGCTGATGCACATAATGCAACGCTTGTTTTTGAGTCAGAGCTTGACGTCGGCACTACTGTAAGCTTAATATTTAATGGCGGTGACACAAGATGAAGAAGGACAAAAGAATTCTTTGCGTTGCTTTTGTGTTGATACTCGGGGTATCGCTATTAATTAATCTTGTGGTAATGTTTATTTCGTTTTCAAGTATTGGCAACAAAAAGATACCTAGCGGCGAGTTAGTTCCTCAATTAGACATTGATCTCGATAAATTGTCGACACAAGAAGAACAAATGCGAAGAAAGTTCGAAATATATTTATTTCAAAAAAGCGAAGGAAAGTCGATCATTACGGAAATTTACTCAAAGGAGCAGATCGAGGACATCAATAAGGCGAAAAAAAGCGGAGTGTTTTTTTCGCTGACAACGAAGGAGATGATATTTCTTCTTCACGATACTGTTGATCTGTTTTTGGAAAACGACATCGTTCGTATCACAGACATAGATGGCATAACTCACGAGTTTTTCGGGCTCAGTTATTATTCCTCTGAAGATTATTTCAACAATTTTCGTGGGCTTGATATTGGTAGGACGGATATTTCGTATGATCTGAATGAAGATATTTATTTCACGCTTAAAACCCGAATCGAGGTTCTTTGTGATACTCATCAAAGCTATTCTGAAACGAGTTATTTTATTATGAATACAACGAAGCAATTGAGCGAGGGAGAGTTAGATCTTCTTTGTTCAAGGATCGAGATGATCGATTTCGGTCATTTTTCAGATATAGACGATGAATATAGTCATCTTTCAAAAATCGCTCTTGATGGATTTCGGTTTTCTGACGGTAAAATTGATTTTTTTCACAACATTACACATTCTTCACCAACAGTTCACGAAGCGTTTCCGAGCGGATCGGCTCCATATGAGGCAGGACCGCACAAGTATGACAGGAACGGAAAAGTCGTTGTTATTGAAGTGTACAGGAAATGGTCACAAGAGCTTGTTGCACGACTCAGGTTTGATTCAGAAAGAGATGAAGAAATAATTGACAACATTTGCTCTATTCTTGAGAAAAAACGTCCTTATTTTGAACACTTTCAGGGGGATATGCCGTACGTTCTCGCCAACTATCGAATTGCTGTATATTTCAACGGTATTCCGTTTTTACACGACGGAGCGAGAAACAGAGCTATTATTTTTGATCCGGACGGAGACATTGATATGTTTGCGTTCACAGATGACGATGACATTTTCAACACCAAAACCAATTATTACAAAAATGGCAGAGAACTAACGCTATATCTCCACAAGCTCGTTATAGATAATATTCACCAATAAAAAAATTCCATTTAAAATGGAATTTTTTGTTTTTTGTTTGATTTATTTATAGTTTGTTAACATTTATTAATTATAATACATTCACAGAAGAAAAAGAGCATTGCTCACTTCTTATTGATATTACCAAGAGACAATGCTTGGGATATCTTTTTCATAATACAATTTTCCTCTCACTGTAAAAGGGGCGTGGCGACGGCCCGCCCCGAATTGCAGTGAGCCCTAAAATCGCCCCACATCAAATTTTCCCGAGGTATGAAACGCGTTCATCCTCGGGAAGTTTTTTATGTTAATTCATTTTGGAGGACGATCAGTCTCACTTTTGTTGTTTCGATACAATCCTTTATAAACTCTGCGTCCTTCCGGAGAGCCTTTTTGATGTTCGCATTGGGACATTTTTCGATCTCATTCAAAAGAGCATCCAGTTCACTGCACGTTGAGGTGCAATAGCTTGTTTTTTCGCTGAGCGCGGAGCTTTCGTTCAAAGCTTTGGAGCTTTCAATCAATTGGTTCGAAATCTTATTCAACGCACGATAATACTCTTCGTTTTCCGAATCGGTATAGACATACACGGCGAGAAGGTCGTGCTTGAGTCGTTCGGCGTATGCCCTCACGGTTACATTCAATTTATCGGTGCGGACACTTTTTCCGCCCCATACGGTTTTTATATCGTTTGTAAAGCCCGAGCCTTTATTTATTATATCTCCGTAGGAGAAGATATTGACTCCGCACGAACCTCCGTTTTGTGCGGCAAGTATTTGAGTTTTTATTATATCGTTATTATTTCCGCCTGAGATTCCGATCGTGAAGAAGCAATTGTTTTCAAACAAGCCGACAAAACGCGATACCGATGCGGCTATCTCACTCGAGTTAGAGGTGTAGCTCATTGTGAACAGCTCGTCTATCCAACCATTCTCAACCCAATATACATAATCCTGCATTCGTGCTTCGATACAGCTCGGGTAACTCGGGTCCACTGCCGCGGACACGCTGATTTCAGGGCGTCTTTCCTTTATGAAGCTATACATCTCGCGTACCCAATCGTTGATGATACCTACTCTGAAATCGAGCCATGACTTCCAAAGTTTATCGCTTTTCGACATCGTTTTCGGGTCGATATCGGTATTGTATTCTTTTTGGAACGCGGCAATAATATCGTCGTTATAACCGAAGTCGGAGCCGTTTTTGCCAGCCGCTTCGGGAAAACGGATATAGTCAAGGTTGATTCCATCAACGTCGTATTCAGTCAAAATGACATTATATACACTTTTTACAAGGTCGCGTGAGAATTGATCGTAGGGATTCAAAAATACGAAATTGCCATAAAATGTTGCACATGTATTACCGCCGTATTTATCAAGAAGGTGATGCCCTACGGTTTGTTTCGGCAGATCGAAGGTATCAAGCCCGATATAGAAATTCTCTACCCAAGCGTGGACCTCGATTCCATATTCGTGTCCTATACGACAAAATGCTTCAAGTGCATCGAGATCTCCGTTATTCGGATGGTGTTTTATCAACTCCAGACCGTCGGTCTTTCCGATGAACATTCCGTTATACCACGTTTCGAGATAGAGCGTATTTATATTTTGTGCCGCCATAGTTTGGACGGTTTTACGCACATCTGCTTCCGTTTTTTCGGTACTTCGATACCAAACGGAGCGATTTTCTATTGCCGCATAATCATAGAGCGTTCCTTGCTCCATTGTCTCCTTTGATTCATCGCCGGGAGGCTCTGATGGGTTTTTCGACGGTGTGTCCTCGGATTCATCGGCGGGTGGCTTTGAGGGGGCTTCCGACGATGTTTCCTTTGATTCATTCACGGGTGGCTTTGAGGGGGCTTCCGACGATGTTTCCTTTGATTCATCCACGGGAGGCTTCGAGGGGGCTTCCGACGAGGTCTGCTTTGATTCATCAACAGACTCAATGATCGAGGTATAAAGTGATTCGTCGAAAGACTCGACACTCGATGTATAAACCGATTCATCGATGGACTCGATGCCTGAGGTATATAGTGACTCGTCGATCGTTGAATCGAGCGATTCGTCGGGTGACTCGGTTATTGGTAGATCGCCGGTTTCCATTATACTTTCTGTTGTTGAAGTCCCGCTTGTTATATCGTCGATCGTTCTGCGCGGTAAAGCTAATAATATCAGACATATTATTGCTATCAAGCTCAAGGAGATGATCAGTACACGTTTTCTTGTTTTTTTCATTTGCGTAGATTCCTTTAATTTAATATTTAAGGGAGCGCATTAATTTTTTTGAAGATCATTTTCCATTATAGAAATATTCATAATCGAAATATTCGATGAGGTTTGCATAGATCCCGTAGGAGTAGCCTTTTTGGAGAGCAGAGAGCAAAACACCGAATTCGTCATAGGTATAGGTATACGTAAGATCGGTTTTCTTTTCGCCGTTTTTATCGAGTCCGATGGTGGTCAATTTTATAAGATTACCGTTTTCATCGTATTCCTTTTCGTGCCATCTTCCCTCTGCGCCGTCAATATAATATGTAACCCTTATTTCATTTCCGTTTTCATCATACTCGCTGAGCTTCGAAATTTTATCGCCCTCACCAATGGATTTTTTCGAAAGCATTTTTCCGTCTTCTGAATAGGTATATTCATATTTATCGCCGGAGAAGGCAATTCCGTTCGAGACGCTATCCTTTGCGATGAGGTCGCCGTGGTCATTATAGATATATTGATAAGTCTTTTCGAAATCGTCTTCGTTCGTCTTTTCTTCGGAAAGTGTTCCGTTTTCGTTATACTTATATTCGTGGTAGACTATGGAGTTTTCCTTACCTTCATAGTAGGTGATCTCTTTTATCAGCACGTTATTTTCGTTATAGGTATATTCGTAATACTTCGGAGTACCGTCGAACTTTATTTCTTTTTTCTTCGTAATATTACCGTTTTGGTCATAGGTATATTCGTATGTATTTTTGCTGTCACCCGAGGATTCTTTCAAGAGGTTTCCTTTTTCGTCGTAGACGTTTTGTTGCTCGTATTCTTTCCAATCGTTTCTTTTAACGTTAGATTTTTTGATCTTGCCGTTTTCGAAATACTCATACTCGGTTTCTTGCAAGGTATGGGCGATATTATCGATCACTTTATGGTAACGTGTCACGTCACCGTTTTCGTTATACGTTGTTTCTTCGACTGTTTGGGTATCTTGCGCCAAATTGTTTGTTGTTTTTTTAGTTATATTGCCTTTTTCATCGTATTCGTACTCATATTTCTTATCGACAGTTTGTGTAAAATCCGTTTCATACATTTCTTGGATTATTTTCTCGGACAAGACGTCGCCGTGATCGTTATAGGTATATTCGTTTGTCAAGCTATATTTTTCGGTGGGCTTGAAGGTTTTTATAAGGTTTCCGTTTTCGTCATAGGTGTATATGATCTCTTCGGTCTTATTTTCAAAATTGAGGATCGTTTCTTTTGTTTTGTTGCCTTTTGTATCGTATTCGTAGGTATAACGGTAGTTCATTACGCCGTCAAAAAAGAGTTCTCCTTTCGTGACGTTGCCGTTTTCGTCATATTCATACGTTTCTTCTCGCGTGTAAGATGGGTTGCCCGATTCGTCGAGTCCTCTTTTCTCTTCGATCTTAATCAGGTTGCCCTTCTCGTCGTAGGTATATATGATCTTATCGGGCTTTGAGGACTCCTCATCGGTTTTCGAGAGGCATTGTACCATTTTACCGTTTTCATAGATATATTCGAAATTCTCGGTTATAAAAAAGCGTTCAACATAGGTATAGTCGCTATATATTTTCACCGGATCGCCCTGTTCGTTATAGGTCGTTTCTTTGAAGCTTTCATAAACCTCGAAGTTTTTATTGGTGACTTTCTTCGCGTTAACGGTAAAGGATTCGAGCATTTCCGCCGCTTCGGGAAAGCTTTTATTTTCATAGAGCAGCTCATATGCTTCTTTATATTTTCCGTCTTCTATCAAGGCGGTAGCTTTATCGATCACTCTTCCCTCTTTATCGCAGGAGAACAATGCAAACGAGAGGGTAAGAAGAAGGATCATTGCGATTATTCTTTTCATTATTACTTTTCCTTTTTCAATAGTTTTTTACAGTTTATCATATAATATCATATAACTATATGAAAGTCAACATTAGTTCATTTTTCGATTCATAAGTAAGATGAGACAAGCATCGCTTTAATCGGTACGTTATGCAGCTGACAGAGTCGACGACTAGTGAGCTAAGGAAAAGACAAGAAATAGTTAGAAAAAATATCTCCGAGCAACATCGCGCTGCTCGGAGTTTTTTTAATACTGTTCAAACCATCTTTGTGATAGAAAAGACCAATTTTCAAGAGCTTGTGGCTTCTTTTGGAAGAGGTACTCATATTCATTTACGAGTGTTTTTACACAATAGTTTTTACATATTACCGTTATTATACTATCGTTATATCTGATTTTACATTCGAGGCTTCGATTCATAAAAGAAAGCGTTTCGCTTAATTTCGCTGATATTTGCGCTTCGGCTTTTTTTAAATCATCTTTTGAGATCATTTGATCGAGTTCGTTTTTATTCTTCGACATAAACTCCCAAAACAAATCATATTTAGTTCTATCTTGGGGAATGATGAAGCTATGGGCGTCGGTTTTCGAATATATCGTTTTTACCTTTTGTTCGCAAGGATTTCTTAAAACGGGTGGTAATTTTTTCATATTAATTATCACGGATTCGTTCTTTCCCTGCACAGCATTCAAAAGCGTTTCGAGGTATATTCGTTGGTGATTTTCTCGTTTATCATATCGCTTTGACAATTCAAGAAATCTTTCGCACTCTTCATAATCGTGCATATAATAGTAAACTGTTGCCACGTCGAACATTATCAAGCTGACGGTAAGCTTCGCTTCATCGGGTGGGACTATACCGTCATAGAAGGACAATGCTTTTTTAAAATAATGGAGTGCTTTACTACATTCGGAGGCTTTTTGAGATAGCTTCGCTGTTCTATAATATGGATGGAATGCAAACGGGTAGGAGAGAGTGACGCTGGAATTGTTGAGTTTTTCATAATACTCATCCATTTTTTCCTCGTCCTCGAGCATTTCATAATTCAACGCGGTGAAATAATAAACTACGGCGCAATCGAAGTCACTTTCGCTGATCGTTTCCAAAAATTGAAGTCGAGTGATCGCGTTTTTGAAGTCACGGCGCGAGATGATATTCAAGGTCGCGGTCAGGTGTATCTGTGCTTCGGGATTTTCCTTGAAGGCTTCGGAAAAAATTTTTCCGAATGCGTTTGTATGTATTTTTCTCCACGCTTTATAGTTTTCGCTATTCATCGCATATTGGTTAAACAACTCGAAATTATCATTCATATTTTAGCCTTCACTTTTAGTTATCAACGTTGCTTTTGAATAAAGCATACTGTGGTCAGAGTGGTCTTTTTCAAGGATTTGAGGAGTTTCGAAGCCCCAATCATCTGTTGAATAAACGATATTATCTATTGATTCTGTTTTTTTGTGAGTCGGGAGGTTATTTTCCGCTGTATTGAGAGTTGAGGCGTTCTCTATCTTTTTATATTCTTCGAAGTTCGAGGTATTAAAGTCGCCTGCTATCATGAAATTATCAAAATCCTTTAGGACTGTATTTATATACTCAAACTGACTAACACGGATCTCTTCCTTTTCAAACGATGCGTGGGTAACGAAGAAATTAACGTTTGTACCTTCAACGTCTATTTTTGCATAACCGAGCACACGCGCTTCAACACCCGGGGAGGGCAAGTCAAAGCGGTTCGTTTCAACGATCGGATATTTACTCAAAATTGCGACACCGTATTGGCCTTCGGTTGCGAGGTCAACAGTTTTGTAGTATGCGTAATATTTATATCCTGTCATTTGAGAGAGCAAGGCGAGTGAATCGATATTTTGCGATCTGTCGGCGTTGATATCGACCTCTTGGAGTCCAACGATATCAAGGTCTTTTTCAAGGATATCATCGGCGATAGGTTGCATATCGTAGTTGATAAACTGACCGTGTGCGATATTATATGAGCCGATATTAAGAGAGAGGGGTTCGGGTTCGGTCGATTCCTCAACACTTTGCTCGGGGATACTTTCGGGTTCAGACGACGAAGTTGATTCGTTATTGCAAGAAGAAAAAGCCACTAAAGCCAAAATAAGCGAAAGTGCCAATACCATAATACGTAAGAAGAAATTATTAATTTTCATTTTAAAGCTCCTTTCATAATAAGATTATTGATATTTTTATTATAACAAAAGGCAAATGAATCGTCAAGTTTTTTCATTAAAAGAAATGAAAACAAAGACAGGGATTCGAACCCTGTCTTTTTTATTATATAATTACAAGCCGATAAAGACGGCGAGCATAAGAAATGCTAGTGATATCAAGAGAAGCAACAATTGGAAAAGTATTGTTTTCTTGAACCACTCGGTGAAGCTGACGCCTGCAAGTCCTATTCCGACAAGCAACGTTCCGCAGGTCGGATACAAGACATTGGTATATCCGTCGGCAAAGAGATAGGTCAGTATGATAACTGTCTTACTGATACCGTCGATCGGTGCGAGGGTGAGCATCGGGATTATCAAGACTGCTTTTGCCGATGCGCTCGGGATGAAGAACTCGATTATCAGCACGAACAAATACAAAACTATTACTGCGAGGTAGGGTGAGATATTCGTTACTGAATTATAGAAATAGTAGAAGATGGTATGCAGGATATTGCCTTCTTGTGCGATATAGGTGATACCGAAGGCTATCATAATTATTACGATCGAGGGAAGGACGTCCTTTATTCCCTTTACGAAGCTTTTTCCGAGGCTCTTATATGAGCCGAGCAAAATTCTTCCAATTATGACTGTACCGACGATGAATGCTACCGCCATAAACACCATTGCGAGCGAACGAAGTGCAGCTATTGAGGTGGTTACGACAACGGAGAGAAGCGCTATTGAGAAGAGTGCTATTATCATTTTTGATTTTTTGACGTCTTCCCTATGCTCTTCCTCAGAGACCATCACAAATCCCTCTGCATCGAATTTTTCGGTTATCGTTTTTTCGTCGCGCTTTGCGAGGTAGGTCAAAAACAGAGCCGTTACAACGTACATTACGCAGAAGATTATACATCTATACCAGATACCGTCGGTGATACTGACACCTGCGGCAATGGAAGCTGTACCTATTGTAAGCGGGTTAGTGATCGCGGTCGTAAAGCCGACACCCGATGAGATCAATACGAAAGAAATTGCGGTAAAACGCGACCAATTGAGTGCCGTGCAAAGCATTGCGAAGACGGGATACAAGATAAGCAGTTGTTCTTGAAGTCCGAAGACTGCCGATAATATCATTATTACTGCCGTTATTGCCCAGATAGCACCGAAGCGTTTTGACTTTAGGCGCATCATAATTACTCTTACGAGCGAGACGAGTCCGCCGCTTTCGTCGAGAACCTTAAAGGTACCGCCGAGGACTAACAAAAGAGCGATTATCATTATCATATTCGAGCTATTGCTTCCGAATATCATCGCTTCAAACGGTGCTATTAACCAACGCCAGATAGGTAGGCGAGAGGTGTTTTCCGCATCGGTGAGCTCACGGAAGGAGTCGAGGACTATTTGTTTATTAAGTGACGGATCGGTCGTATATTGATAGAAAGGCAGCTCTGCTTTCGTTATATCAGTGGTATAGATCGTATAACGGCCTGCCGGTATCAGATAGGTCAATGCCCCGACGAAGAACAGCACTGCAAAAAGTATTGCGACAACTGTTATAAAGCTTTTTACGCCAATTTTGATCTTTACGTTGTTATCGGTATTACTCATATCATTTCTCCTTTATCGTACTCATAAACGTCGGAACACGCATCACGCCATTTTTCATCATAGAGGTTATGTATTTCCTCGGATGCAAGAGTCCATTTTATCAAGCATTGATCATTTTTCTCCGGGAACAACATATAATAATCGCCATTATGATAAAATTCCAAATATCCTTTTGTGGAGGCTGTCAGAGAATATATTGATTTTATATCGAAGTTAAAATCAACTTGGTTGCCTCCGAGGTATCCGTTAAAAGTAAAGGTTTTATTTGTTAATCTTACTTCGCCGACGGACAATACTCGTCTATCATTCGGGGAGGATCTTATTTTATCTGTTTTCAATTCACAAAGACTTCCCATTAGAACCATTTCAAAGGAATCGTCTTTTATTTGGGTTGCGACTTGGCGCCGCTGCCATTTATACCATTTATCGATATCATATGACAAAATATTGTCGTTTTCATCGACGAGGTCATAATATTCGTTGACCTTTACTTTGAAGTCACAGTTACTACATATCACGGTATCGTTATCGACAAGAAGGGTATGTTCTTTTTTACAGTTAGGACATATATATAATATTTTCGTTAGTCCGAAAGCATTCGGTTTTTTTCCGACGTATTTATTACGGGCGGTCTTATTGAACTCGAAATCATTATATCTTATTTTTTCGAGAAGCATTTTATAGATCTCATCTTCGGTCAATATTGACAGCATTCCCGGGGTAAAGAGCAATGTATATTCGATTCCGATATAGCCTTTTTTACGGTCGGAGGAATATCGGTTGGTTGCAAGATATGCGCCCTTTGAGGTAGCGACGACGACATTTGCTTTGCTACGTTTGATAAACTTTGCGGTTGCAGGGTTTATAGGGTGGGTACTGCCACTTGTTGATTGGATACCTTCTGGGAAGATTCCGAGTGTACCGCCTCGTTTCAGCACTTTATACATATTCTTAACACAGACGATGTCGGGTTGGTAGAGGTATTTTGAAATTACGCCAAGAGAGATTAACAGCCTATAGAGTCCTTTTTGAAGGATATTTTGGTATCCGCAGACCATATTTATATCATTATGCTTAAAGCCATAGACGGTATAGATAAACTCGAGTCTTGATGAGTGGGCGGAAAGAAGGATCGTTGGGGTTCCTTTAAGCGATTTTTTATCGTAATCATAGCTAAACTGAACTTTATACATTTTATTGAGTATTCCAAGCACGCGCATTCCAAGAAACATCAAGATCGGGTTGGGCTTTTTTATTTTACGGTTTATTAATTTTTCTTTAACGTCTTTTTTCATAGTCCTGACAACCTTTATACTTCTTCTTATACATTATATTACAAAATTCCCAATCTTTCAAGTTTTTATTGGAAATTTATTGGGGAAATAAAAATCCCAAGTCGATGACTTGGGGGAAAATAATTTTTAATGTGAGTTAGAACGAAAAGGAAAAAATTTTATCTTGTTCTTCGTTTTATGGAAACAATAAAAACAATTGACATAACTAAAGAAACACACAGATAAAATAAGAATGGCAAATCAAGTATTCTTGAACTCCAAAAAGCGAAACCGTTAAATATGCAATCAAAGGTAATGGATAATACATTGCAAAGACAAAAACCTATGAAACTTATGAAAAAAGACTCAAGAAACAAAATATACAATCTAAACTTATTTTCTGCATTCTTACATTTCATTTGACACTCTCCTTTTTAATTGAAAGCCTAAGGAATTTATCAAAAGCGAGCTATTCATTAATTATCTTCACTATTTTAATTATAGCATATTTTATAATAAAATTCAACGTTTTGCAGAGCAAAACTACCTTTTCTCTTCTCT